>DAIOXG010000101.1:0-8278 GCA_036758085.1 Prevotella sp.
TATATATATAAAGCCCATCCTTTTACTGAGGATAGCATCAAGAATATTATCTCAAATTCTAAGAATTCAGTTTCTTGCATAGAAGCATACACATGGTATGCTAAAGATTATCGCTATCCTATAATAGAAGCATTTGTTTACGGAAAGAATGAAAATGGCATAAACAGGGCTATAGCGTACTACTGCGTTCCAAAAGAGCAGGAAAAGCTTTATGATATAGAAAATGAAAAAACAAGGAAAGAGACTAACAGCAAAGAAAGCCCTCAAAATGTTGGAGAATTACGAAGTGAAAAAAAAGGTAATAGTTTACAATACGACATCATTACAAACAGAAATAATGTAATCATCAAGAATCAGACTGATTACGAAATTTACATTACTGTTGCCGACTCTGTGGGAATAACATACAAGTCAACATGCGGAAAGCCACAAAGTGATTCATATCTTGATATTACAGGACTGAAACATGGAGAATACATTATATGTATAAGAATATCAGGTACAATATTTACCGAAAAAATAAATATATAGCACTATGGAACTAAGTAAATATACGATAATTTCAATAATAATTCTACTGTTCACAACAAAAGCATACGGACAGCAAATATCAACAGATATGATACAGACTCCAAACGCTTCTGACATTGGTAAATATGGAGACCTTGACGTATCATGCTATACGGGACAACTGGATTTGACAATACCACTATTTGGGTTTAATATCCTTGGATGCAAATTGCCTATCAATCTAAAATACGATTCATCCGGTGTTCTTGTAAACAAGCTACCAGGATGGACAGGAAGCAACTGGACCTTACAGGCTGGAGGCGCTATCATTCGCACAAGATATGGTACATGGGATGAAGTAAAACCAATAAACCAAGGTTCAGAGTCAACTTTCCACAATTATTTCAGCGACCCATCAAGAATTGTAAGAGACATGAACAGCGACAAGACCTTGAAAGATAATTTATATATGAACAGGTGCGATTATAGCGCAGACGTTTTTACTTTTAACTTTATGGGCAAAACAGGAAAATTCTTTCTCGGCAACGACGGCCAATGGAAAGTTAACAGCAACGACAATATCGATGTAGTCTTTGACGTAAAAGATGAATCAAACTATATATACCCGTTTTTTGACCATTATCCTTCAAACATGCGGAAAGTTCCCAAGGGCATAAAGGGCTTTACTTTGCGTGACGACAACGGCTTCATATATGAATTTGGAGGAACTACAGCATCCATTGACTACACCATCTCGTTTTTTAGACAGATGGAACAGGAAAAAGTGGAATGTTTCTTTCCGACATGCTGGTATCTTACATCCGTAAAAGACAAATATGGAAACGAGGCATACAAATTCGAATACGAACGTGGAAAATTTATTGCCCAATTCTATATAGATGAAGAAACAATAATGGTAGAAGAATACGACAAGATGAACGGTATACACTATGGGAACTCTTTCATGCGCAATAATGACTTTTTCCCATATGGAGGGTCTTTAAACTCTCCCGTCTATTTAAAAAGAATATTAACTGGACGAAATGAAATTGCAACATTTCAATCCGTAGATTCTGATATCCCGACAGATAAATATTACCCGAACCTTAACGTAAAGAAATATTATCATGGGGCATCGTATGACGGATTGGCATTTTACTTCTTACAAAGTAATGAAAATGAAATAAAAAAATATCAATTCACTCAATCTGGAAAATCTCCGATAGAGAATCCCCTATATTCCACAAGACTCAGAACACTTACACATATTAACATTGATGATATTGACATTGACCAAAGTTATGGCAAAGAATGTAGTCATTTCCTTAAGAAAATCACATTGCAAAAAGGAAAAGAAGATGAAGTTAACTATGATTTCAAATATTACTTTCCGGAAAACATCCCCAACGACCGATTGGCTAAGCTTACCGATGATTGGGGGTATTATAACAGCGGGAGTTTTGTAAAGGATGAAGAGAATCCGTACGGTATTGACTTATATGGATCAAGGTTTGGTGCCTTGACCGAAATAACATATCCGACAGGAGGAAAGACTTGCCTTGAATACGACATCCATGATTTCAGTGGATGCATGGCGGATGACCGGAGTGTTTTGGAAAGCAAAACAGGCAAAGCCGGAGGATTGCGCATTCGAAAAATAACGGAATATGATGCCGATGGTAAAAAAAAGCTGAGACAGCGTGAATTTAAATATGTTCATCCAGAAACAGGAAGTTCAAGTGGTGAATTGTTTGCATCTCCAAGACACAGTTGGGAGAATTGGTATGCAAATACAGACAGCAAAAGTTCATACTCGAAACAAAGTTATTATAGAAACCAATCTATAATTCCCCTTTCAAATAGTTTCGGTCCGCATATAGGATATTCATGTGTAAAAGAGACCGAAATGGACGGAAACTATAAGATATACAAATACCAAAACATATCATCTGCACATGACGAGCGTTTTATCAAAGACTTCTCGAACGGCAATACGTCTCCTTTCGACATGTATACAGAGCGAGGATACAAACGTGGGAAGCCTTTGTCAATAGAACAATATTCTTCTGACGGAGGAATTCTGTCAAAGCATACTTTCGGATATGAACAGAACGAATTGGAAACCGACTTCGTGTTAACGTCAAACCTAAGGAGAGGCAACTATGGCAATTCGGCAGTGTTCGGATTCTATACTGGCGGCATTTACAAATTGTTGTTTCCCAAATATGACATTGTCACCGATACTTTGTATACATACAATGGGAATCATGTAATAAAAGATATCAGCATATATTCCAAGAGGAACAACAACATCAACGTTTCTTACAAATATAGCCACAAAGCCATTGTAAGAACTACCACTAACGAGATTCATAAACGTGGCAATTTTCAAGAAGAAAGACAATACGAGTATCCGTTTTCATCAAATGATGAAACGACAAAAAAAATGTCACTCATCTTTTTTGATGTAAACCCATATAGAAAAATGGTATACAGAAACGGACATCTGCTGGGAGGAACAGAATACTCCTTTACAGAGAGCAACATAGGACCGGTAAAGAACGCAATTTACCGAATAAATACAGATGGGACAAAAAATGTGATTGAAAGATATTCAGAATTTTCAAATTACGGTTTACCAAATACAATCAACAGAAACGGCATGGACAAGATTTCCATTGGATGGAACATGATAATAATGACACCTGCAACCCAAACAATCGGCGGATCAAAAATATCAGACGGCAAAGCCTTTACTACAGAAGTTGATTATGACACATGGGGCAATCCTACAGACATCACATACCCCAACGGATACATAAAATCATTTGAGCGCGATGCACTGGGAAAAATTAAAAATATAGTTGAGAATTATCAATATCCTATTAGGATTAACGAATACAACTATAAAAATAATGCGAAATAAAATAAACATATAAAAAAGAAATGCGAATAATCAGATACATAATAGTACTGTATTTTTCACCCTTCCTTACAATAATAGCTCAGTCTACCGACAAGAACTATGTCAAGTCTATAGTTTTAGGGGAACAACTTGAATTCGGAGATATTATTGACCGTGGGGGTGTGAATAATGTTACACACACAACAGAGGTAACATATTATGACGGACTTGGAAGAATATTACAGGAAACAAGGAATTCTTCAGGAAAGACTGTAACTTCTATAACAGACTACGATACATCCGGGAGAATTTTAAACAGGTGGGCTAATTTGCCTAATCATGACAACTGTTCATACATAAACAGCAATGACTGTACCATTTCAGCCAATTCTTTCTATGGAGACACTCAGGTGTTTTCAACGACCTTATACGACGCTCTCGGACGCATTGTCTGTACAAGAACAGCTGGAAAAGCATGGAGAGAAACAGGAAAAACAAAAACAGTGGAATATGGTTCCAATGCAGAAAAAGAAGTAAAATGGTACAAGGCACCGATGGACAGAATTTCACTTGTCGACAGCGGATATTATCCTTCAGAAACCTTGAGTTCTGAGACATATATCGATGAGAACGGAATGAAAATAACCATATATAAGGATTTTTTTGGAAACAAAGTGCTCGAAAGAAGAAATGCCGACAACGACACCTATTTCGTTTACGATGACATCGGGAGACTGCGATATGTATTGCAACCGGAATACCAAAAATCCGGGTACAAGAACAAATATGCCTTTGAATACAGATATGACGTAAAAGGAAGACTTATAAAGAAGATTTTGCCTGGATGTGAATATATACAATATTGGTATGACAGTGCCGACCGGTTGGCATTCATGCAAGATGCAACGTTAAGAGCAAAGGAAAAATATCGCTTCTATCTTTATGATTCATTCAACAGAATCGTATTGCAAGGACTATGTACATCTTGCAACAGGGATGAAGAGACCTGTGTGGCAACTTACAGGAAAAATTCCGTCGGATTCTTGAATACAGGTTATGACCTGAGCATAGCCGGCAAAATAAATGATGCGACCCTTGAAATTGTTAATTACTATGACGATTATGATTTTCTGAGACTTTGCGAACAATGGACCGGTTCTTTCAAAGACAGTCTGAAAATATCTGATAATATATCGGCAACTGAAAACATTACAGGATGTCTGCAATACACCAGCAACGGAACACCACTCATTGATGTAATGTACTACGACTACAGAAGCCGTATCGTGTGCGAAAAGAAAATATTCGACAAAGCGAGGTTTACCATACAGTACAATGATTACACATTTACCGACAAACTAAAGAGCCAAAAGACAAGCGAATACAAAGCTGTTGACGGAAATGTCATGTGTATAAACCGAAACGAACTGACGAATGTCTATGACAAAAGAAACGGAGCACTCCTCTACACAAATTTCTCCGTTTACAACGGAGACAATATAGCACATACACAAAGAATCAAATCATACGACTACGATGACATCGGGAGGATAAGAAGTATAACACATGGTGGAAATTCTGGAACAGTCAATTATACATATAACCTTCATGGTTGGACAACAAATATCGACAGCAAAGATTTTCATGAAGAGCTCCATTACACCGACGGTATCGGAAATCCATATTACAACGGCTGTATAAGCAGTATTCTATGGTCTGCATCCGATTATGGGCAAATGCGTGGATATAAGTTTGAATATGATAAACTTGGCAGACTAAAAGAAGCCGTTTATGGAGAAACCGCCTTCCTGTCGGACAAACAGAACCGTTACAACGAGAAAGTAACAGAATATACTGCCAATGGCGCTATAAAACGCTTTCAGCGCAGAGGGAGGAAAGACAATGGTGAATACGGAAAGATTGATAACCTAAACATAAAGCTTGACGGAAATAAACTCTTAAATGTTACTGACGACGCTCTTCCTGCCAACAAATATTCTTCGTTCAACTTTGTTGACGGAGCTAATGAACAGGTAGAGTATGAATACAATGGGGACGTGGCTTTGGTAAAGGACTTGAATCGGGGGCTGTCCGTAAGTTATGATAACTTTAACAATCCGAGAAGAATTAACTTCAAGGACGGGAACTCCATTACATATACATATCTGCCTGACGGAACACTCCTAAGTAAAAGCTACGGCGAAGAAATAGATAGGAACAGGAGCCGTAACTTTGCAACCATACCAGACAGCCTAAAAAATACAAACCAAGGAAACTATGCTTTCATTGACAGCCTGTTTACTGAAAGACCTGGCATGATAGTGATGGGCAATACAGAATATAGCGGAAACATCATATACAGAAACGGGAAAATTAATCAAGCACTGTTCCCTGGCGGTTACTGTACATTCGACAACAAAAGCAACGGCAAGCCCATATTCCATTATTATACAAAAGACCATCTCGGAAACAACCGTATAGTAACTAAGGAGGACGGCACCGTGGAACAAATTGTACACTATTATCCGTTCGGTAGAACATTCAACGATGCCGGTCTCAATGCCGGATTGCAACAATATAAATACAACGGCAAGGAACTCGACAGGCTTGCAGGACTCAATACGTATTACTACGGAGCAAGACAATATTTCTCTTCATTACCGACTTGGGATAGAATGGATCCGATGTGTGAAAAATATTACAACATTAGTCCATATGCTTTTTGTGCTAATAACCCGTTGAGATTTATAGACCTTTTGGGTATGTTTATCGGAGATTACTATGACGAAAATGGAAACTTTATTGGAAATGACGGTATAGATGATAACAAAGTATATGCACTCAAAACAACCAAGACCAATTTTGAATCATATTCAGAGGAAGGCAAAATGGTAAAAATAACAAATATTAGCAAGAAACAGGCAAAAGCTGCAGTCAATGAAATTCGTAATCACAGCGGAGATATATCCTATGATTTCAGTAATGTAAGAAACAGTTTTGTAATGCTGGATGGGACTAGAGAAACAAGACGTAAAGTCATGAGCTATATAAAAGACGATGGAACAGGAGGAAACAAAGCTGACAACAATCGAGAATATGCTATAAACTATGAAATTAACGATGCTAATAGTATGTACTCAAAAATTGGCGAAAGTGGCAATCCTGCAATAAATACGAATATAAGTATAAGTAGCGGTAATAGAGAAAGTGCAATATTTATACATTCTCATCCAAGTGGGACAAATGGAAATTCATATTGGATACAAGCGCCATCATACCAAGACATTAATGCTGCAAATAAAAATAACAATTATGTAATTGCTATGGGAGAAAAAATGATTTATATATATAATAAGATAGATGGAATTATTGCAAGACTTCCAATTTCAACATATATTAAATAAAAACATTATGAAAGGAATAAATATACTAATCGCAATGCTTACATTTTCTTGTTCTGTAAAAGGACAAGAGTTTTATGATATGCTTAAAGAAACTATTGACAGTACCTATCTTTATGTAAAGAAAAACAACAACATTAATAAAAAAAATCCATTCAATGGCTACAAATTGGATTATTACCACCATCCTTACTCTTTTTTTCAAAAAGCTATAGAATATAAAGGAAAACAAAGAGAAAAATATTTATATATTGGCGATTATGATGTCATGTTAGGCGAGGATACAATTATAATAAATACGTATATAAAGAAAATATACAAAACAAAGCTTAAGAAAAGAGGTCTTTTTAGGCGAATTGATGAAAATAAATACTATTTTGCAAGTTCTCCATATAGTCTGTTGTATATTTATGATAGAGTGAAAAACAAGTGGAACCAAAATAATTACAAGCGAGCTTCAAAATGTTTGCAATGGGACAATGAAGTTGCAAACTACAAAAGAAAGACATTGGAAAACTGCATTGACGAAACACTCAATTATGCGCTTAATAATTATACATCAGAATATATTGTAAACTCTCCTAACGATATATTAGTAATAGAAAACTCTTTAGGAGCAATGTTTTTTTACAATCATTATATGACTAAAGGATTCCCTTATTTGGTCGCATCCATAGAGAATTTAACGTCTAAGGAGATTTCTAAATATCAAGCAATATTCGGATGGGTTGATATTGAACTCAATGGAAATATCTTCAAAATAACCATAAGACAAATTGACGGAAAAAAATATTCAAAAAGCAACAATCTAAAAGAGGCTCTTAATATTGAGTATACATGTTATTTCCAGTACTCACGAATTAAAAAATCATGGTATTGTGTAAGGAAGCAAAAACAACAGAATGATCACACAAAATAATATCACTGCTGTCTCGTTTAGAAATCATTGGGCTTAAGAGACCATAAATTCTCCAGTTCTTCATTAAAACAGCTTTTTTAAATAATTCGTTTAAACCTGAGTTCGGGATAAGATTAAGTCAGAAAGGCTATTATGCAACAAGGCATGATAAGTTATCCATCCATATGAGTGAATGGCTATCTGAATGTTGAAAAAAGCACAATAATGATCTTATTGGATAACAGTAAGCAGCCCGTCAACATGTTCGATGCAATAATCGATGTTGATGGACGGCTTCTTCTCATAGAAGCTGTATGCAGCCAAAACAGACAATACATTCATTGCGAAATTGAATACGCTGCGGTGTCTTGAATGTACAAGTTGCGCAACATTTTTCAGTTCGTCGTTGATAGTTTCAATGACCGAACGCTTGCGAAGAAGAATTTTGTCATAAAGTGACATGAGCCTGTTCTTCATGTTGCATTTCAGTCCAGTTACAAGCTCTATACCATCGTTGAACAATCTCTCGAACAACCCTTGTGAAATGTATCCCTTGTCTGCGAA
>DAIOXG010000102.1:0-8264 GCA_036758085.1 Prevotella sp.
TTTATATTATTAAGGAATAATATAGAAAATCTTATGAAAGTAAATGTAGCCAATCCCATATACGACTCCGTGTTCAAATTTCTGATGGAAGACGAGCGTATTGCCAAGACAATACTTTCGGCACTGTTGAAGAAAGAAGTCTTAAGCGTGAAGATGCGCCCTCACGAATATGTCAATACCACGAGAGACACATTGTCGATGTTTCGTATAGACTTTGCAGCCAATGTGAGAGAAAAAGATGGTAAGGAACATCTGATACTTGTGGAGCTGCAGAAAACATGGCTCGATACAGAGACGCTACGTTTCCGCCAATACCTTGGAGCGCAATACAGCAACAAGGACAATATCCAGGAAAACTGTAAGAAAGGGTATGCCATACCTATGGTTGCCGTCTATCTGCTTGGACATAGAGTGGGGGATATAGAAGAACCCGTGATATATGTAAATCACAAGTCGTATGACTACAACGGCAATATTGTTACCAAGGGCATGCCAGACCCGTTTGTTGATAGTCTTGTTCACAACAGCATTATTGTACAGATACCATTGTTGCAAGGACGTGTTAACAATCATCTTGAGAAAGTTCTTAGTGTGTTCGACCAGTCGAACATGTATGCCAAAGAAACACAATTACTCACTATCGACGAAACTCGCTATGAGGATGATGCGGATATGATGTATATCCTCCATCGCCTTACTGCAGCAGCTGCTGACCCTATGATGCGTCAGGACATGAATGTGGAGGATGAATATTTCTCCACAATAGAAGACCTCGATACACAGGTTTTGAAGCAAAAAAAGCAGTTGGCAGAGCAGAACGACAAGCTTGCCGAACAGAATAAGCAGCTTGCAGAGAAAGAAACTCAGCTTGCAGAGAAAGAAAACTTGCTTGCAGAAAAAAACAACCAAATAAAGAAAATGGTTAAAGCAATGTCGGCAAGTGGAATGTCTATAGAGGCAATAGCTGATACAACAGGACTTCCTGCTGCTGCAATAGGTACAATGCTGTCTTAGAGAAATATTGAACTGCAGGAGCTGACTATGCTCTTACTCTTTTTTATATAAGGAACAAGAAAAATTACTAACCTGAATTAATATATTATGAAGAAAAAACTTTATGCCATGTCGGTAATGGCTTTAATGATTGTATTGTCATTCCTTTCGTGTTCAAAAGACGCTGATGGATATGAGGACGATGTGAACCTTGGTAACAACAAGCTCACGATACGTACCAAGGCTGTTTCTGGCGGAACATCAACGATGACCGTTGCTACACCTATTAATATATATGTTTTCGACAGCCAAGACAAATGTATTGCACAGAAAACTATTGAGACAGGAACAGGGAACGCCGATATGAAGTTACAGGCTGGAAAATATAAAGTCTATGCCGTGGCAGGAGCCAGTTCTACGGATTATTCTTTGCCGAAGAAAGATGATGCAACTCCGCAAAGCGTCGTTACACTGAATGACGGCAAGCAGCATTCTGATTTGATGACAGCTGCAAGTGATGTTACTCTCGTTGATGGCGAAGACTCTGATCTTACACTCTTGATGCAGCGTAAAGTGCTGATGCTTACGGCTGTGAATATTACCGATGTTCCGGATGACGTAACTGGAATATCCGCAACCATCAGTCCTCTTTATGAAAATATAACGCTCTCCGGTGGCTATTCTGGCGAACAAGCTTCGCAGACGATAAATCTTTCAAAGCAAAATGACGGTACGACATGGACGGCCGACTGTAATCTCTTCCTCCTTCCGAGTGTGGGCAATCCATCGGTGAGCTTTGTCTTCACAACAGCCGACGGCAAGAAAAAAACATTTACTTATGCCAGCCAGAAACCGCTCGTTGCCAACTATAAGGTATCTATCAATGTGAATTACCTCAAGGTAAAGGAACCTACATTGAAATGTATCATAAGCGGTGTTGACTGGACTGGTACAGACGTATGGACGTTTGATGCTGACGAACGCAACTTCTCCGTAGACGGTGGTGGCGATGAACCTGGAGGAGAAACTGTTGTAGAAGGTTCTGTACCGCATGTCGGAACATTATACAAAGGCTGTTATGTCTTGAAAACAGAACAGAGCGGGGCATCGACCCGTGTAACCATTATCGCTCCGGAGCAATATAACACATGGAAATATACAAAAGGTGACCAAAGTGGCATGAAGTCGGAAACAGATGCTATTCTCAACAATTTAGATGTAAATGGCATAGTAGATTGGCGGTTACCTTCATTGTCAGAAATAACGTATGTAAAAGACAATATAACAACAATAAACGATAATCTTACGGCATTGGGAATGCAGACAATGTCGTTGAATGTTGTCAATTCAATGAAACTGTATCTTTACGACAATGGTTCTGGTAAAATATATGGAATGTATTTGAAGAACGGAACAGTAAGCGAATCTCCAGGAAACGGAACTTCTGTTATCCTCCGCCCATTCACCACACTCACATTTACAGAATAACCGGTCTCTCTATTGATAAACTCTCTCCCTCCCCCTTGGGGAGTTGGAGGGGGCTTTTTTTATTTCTTATATATATACCTTGCCAGTCCGTATATATACCTTCTGAATCCCGGTTTGTAATCGAGAATTCTGTCAAACCAGCCAAGGTGCTTTGCCATAGCTTTGACAACCATACCTACATAAAACATGGCAAACAGAGTGCCGATGCCGACGATATGCCATATCCATTCGCCGAAGAATCCATAACATGCAATTATACCAAGAGTCACGAGCGCAGTATCAACACAAATCTTCACTTTCGGGAACTCCACTCCGCTCACACGGCTTATAGCTACAGGGAAACCTTCGCCCGGCATAGTAACGCTGCCACACCTTACTTCCAATGCTATTCCTGTGCCTAAGATTGTACATCCAGCCACCTGTGCCACAATCTTCTGCCACAACAGGGTGGGGGAGAGCCAGTCCGTGAGCAACATGTTCAAGTCTATAAGCGAGCCGAACACGAAACCAACCAAAAGCTGAAAAAGCTGAACAGGCTCAAAGCGGCGGCGCAAAACAAGAATCTGACCGACAACGAGCAATGCATTCATTATATAAGTATACAGTCCGATAGTCAGTCGTGGAACCATAGCCTCCTTACCGGCACTCTCAAAAACATACGGCAATACGCTGATAACACTCGAGCCGAGCATCGACCTTACACAAACGGCAACGCCTGCCGTCATAATCCACAATGAAACGAGCAGCAGCAAATGCTGCCAGCAAAACATCACAATCCTATCCTTCATACTTATACATAATCAAAAAAATCAATGCAAAAGTACATAAAAAACAGCAAAAATAGGGGATAACGAATAAAATAAGTTATCTTTGTACCCCATAAAAACAATTCAATAAAAACAATAGGTAAATAAAATTATGGGAGGCATATTCGGCACTATCGCCAAGAAAAGCTGTGTGGCAGACCTTTTCTATGGCACCGACTACAACTCACACCTCGGCACTCGCCGTGGCGGTATGGCAACATTCAGTAAGGAGAAAGGTTTCGTCCGCTCCATCCACAATCTCGAGAGTTCTTATTTTCGCACCAAGTTCGAGCCCAGTCTCGACAAGTTCGAGGGCGCAACATCCGGAATCGGAGTAATCAGCGATACCGATGCACAGCCGCTAATCATGAACTCACATCTCGGTAGGTTTGCCATCTGCACGGTGGCTAAAATCGTAAATATCGACGAACTGACAAAAGTGCTTCTTGACAAGAACATGCACTTTGCCGAGATGTCGTCAGGCAGCACCAATCCCACAGAACTTGTAGCCCTGCTAATCATCCAGGGCAAGAGCTTTAAGGAAGGCATAGAAAACGTTTTCCGTCATATCAAGGGCTCGTGCTCAATGTTGATTCTTACGGAAGACGGCATCATCTGTGCCCGCGATTCTTGGGGACGCACACCTATTATTATAGGAAAGAAAGACGGGGCTTATGCCGCTTCGAGCGAGTCCACATCGTTCCCCAACCTTGATTATGAAACGGATTACGAAGTTGGACCAGGCGAAATCGTAAAGATAACCGCCGATGGCAGAGAGCAACTGCGACAGCCGAACAAGAAAATGCAAGTATGTTCATTCCTTTGGGTATATTATGGCTTCCCCACATCCACATACGAAGGCAGAAACGTGGAGCAGGTGCGCTTCGACAACGGATACAACCTTGCCAAGACAGACCCCGTTGAGGTAGACTGCTGTAGCGGAATTCCAGACTCCGGCACGGGAATGGCGATGGGATATGCCGCCGGTAAAGGCGTGCCATACCAGCGTTGCATAGCAAAGTACACCCCTACATGGCCGCGCTCCTTCACCCCGAGCAATCAGAAGATGCGCTCCCTCGTGGCAAAGATGAAACTCATCCCCAACAAGGCGATGCTCAACGGTAAGCGCGTGCTGTTCTGTGATGATTCCATCGTTCGCGGCACCCAGTTGCGCGACAATGTGAAGGTGCTGTTCGATAAGGCTGGACTTAAAGAATGCCACATGCGTATCGCCTGTCCGCCTCTCGTTTATGGTTGTCCGTTCATCAACTTCACGTCATCCAAGAGCGATATGGAACTTATCACCCGTCGCATTATAGAAAAGTTCGAGGGCGATGCCAACAAAAACCTCGACAAATATGCCACAACAGATTCCCCCGAATACAAGCGTATGGTAGAGGCAATCCGTAAAGACCTTGGATTAACATCATTGAAGTTCAACACCATCGAACAGCTCATTGCCGCCATCGGTCTGCCAAAGTGTCAGGTTTGCACCCACTGTTTCGACGGCAGCAGTCAGTTCTCGCTTGAAGAGAATGCAGCCGAATAATACATTCAGTTAGAATATAAAAATGAGAAAATCCTTCACCCAACTTCTATCCGCTTGATAGATAGAAAGTTTGCGTGAAGGATTTTTATGAATGCATTTTGTTGTAAATCTATAGTTTCTTGGTCATTTCAACAGAAAGTCCAGTAGCCAAAGCAATTTGTTCATTTGTAAGTCCTAAAGATTTCATCTTTTGGGCTATCTCTAAAGCGCGTTCTTGTCTTCCTTCTTGTCTTCCTTCTTGTCTTCCTTCTTGTCTTCCTTCTTGTCTTCCTTCTTTCTTTCCTTCCTCTTTTCCTTTTTCAAATCCTTCCTCTTTTCCTTTTTCAAATCCTTCCTCTCTACCTTCCTGATATCCTTCATCACGGCTTGTATCAAATAGACTTTTCATGTGTCTGACAGACTCCATGTGTCGATAGTAAGCCTGTTTGTCAGATGGAGAGAGAGAGTCTACACGTAGACACTCGCGAGCTTCCGTAAGTCCGGCAGCCGTAGCTTTGGTACTTATAGAACCAGTTTTCAGAAATTCAATCCATTCGTCGAGTGGAGTCTTGGCAACCTTATCGAAGTCGTTCACTCTCAGTACGTAATATTCCGGAAACACATCGGCAGCACCTTTTCTCTTCAGAATATCCTTTTCCTTGTTGCCGAAGAACCTCTCGTTCTGTCTAACCGACAACTTCAGTTCGTCGTGTGGCTCGTGAATACCGCGGAATTCTGTCCTCCCGTGGTAAACGTAGTCCTTGCCCTGTCCGAGTTCAAAATAAACGATATTTATAGAGTAGACTTTCCTTACCTCTTCGTATGGCTTGCCCAACCCTATATATTCTGTTATCGCCTTCGATACGCCATAGAGCATACGGTGGAAATACGACAGTTCGCGACTATTCTGCACCTCGATGATACAGAGTTCCCCGTCTTCGCTTTCGGCGAGAATATCCACGCGATTGTATTTGTCCTCCTCGTCCTCCTGATTGCTCTCGCTTTCAAGAAACTTGTCGATTTTGAACTTCTTTCCGATCAATGAAGACAAAAATCCTTCCAGCACGGCATGGTTAGCCTTGTTGCGCAGCAGGCGTTTCATTGCCCAGTCGAACCTTATGTAATTTTCTCCGTTATGTGTCATGATGTATTCTTCTTATATTTAGGATATATATCTTATGCAAAGATAATGCAAATCGAGAGCAATATAAGCCAAACTTGTTTGGATTTATTGCCGAGATGCAACTTATCTTATGCAAAGATAGCGATAAAAAATGAAAATATCAAGTGTTGTTTTTAAAATACGTAGATATATTAATTGTCGCTGCTGTTTGATGCATTTGCTTGTAGTATTTCTATGCTGCACCAAAAGTGCAGCGTACATGCACTTTTGTCGGCACAACAGACACAGGTTGGCATCTGATTGCTTTACTGTGACGCTTACAGGATTTACTTGACAAGTGTCTACTATCCAGACTATATATATTCATAACCGTCACTTACCCTCACACCCCTCACACTTACCCTCACACCCTGAAACATCGATGTATAAAGGCTTTCATGGGGATGTGTGAGGGTGTGAGGGTAAAATTTCCGAAAAACATTTTGTTTTTTTATGCATTTTTCTTGTTGATTTTTAAAATATTTTTTGCTTTTGTAGCGTCTATCTTCCTTGGAATTAGATACGGAGAGGATTTAATAAAGATGTATAAGCATGATTTAGATTATCTTAAAGTAGATGACCGTGCCAAGACATTTACTATAGGTCTCGGTTTCCGCTTTGGGGAGTAAAATGGAATTAAAGTAGCACAAAATCATATATTTGTGGATAATTATTTTATTTCCATTCCGAAGATGTTTTAGCAGATTCTATATTATAGTGCACCTGCTGTCACCTCTATATGTGCCGCAGATGCACTATAGACTGCAAAAATTAATCTTTCTTTTCTATTTTTCTCTCTTATTGTCTTTTATTTCCTAAAATATGTTTATATTTGCACGAAAATTATAAAGTATAGATTGTTCGCTGTTGAAGAAACTATAAGTTTAAAAAAACGGACTCGACTACATCTACCTATACAACGTAACATATAAATAATAATAACAATGAAATATGCACTGGTTACAGGAGCTTCGCGAGGTATCGGTAGGGCAGTTGCCCTGCGATTGGCAAAGCGAGGGATTCCCGTAGTGATAAATTATCTCAGCAACCATGAGGCAGCGCATAGCGTTGCCGAGGAAATCGTGGAACAAGGCGGACAGGCAGAACTCCTGCCTTTCGACACTTCCGACCCTAAGGCAATAGAGGCTGCAATAGACAAATGGGAGGCAGAACATCCTGAAGACTGGTTCTCAATTCTCGTTAACAATGCTGGACTTCGCCGCGACAACGTGATGTTCATGATGGGCGACGACGAGTGGCATCAGGTGCTTGATACCAATCTCAACGGCTTCTTTTACATCACCCGTCGTTTGCTCAAGCACATGATGCCGAGAAAACGCGGTGGAAGAATTATAAACATGACTTCGTTGTCAGGGCTTGATGGCATAGCCGGACAGGTGAATTATAGTGCTGCTAAGGCTGCACTTATTGGAGCGACAAAGGCTCTTGCAAAGGAGGTGGCACCAAGAAAAATAACCGTAAATGCCGTTGCTCCGGGATTTATCGAGACTGACATGACAAAGGATCTTCCGCAAGATGAGCTGAAGAAGATGGTGCCAGTGGGAAGATTCGGACAACCGGAAGAGGTTGCTGCGCTCGTGGACTTCCTCGCATCAGACGATGCGGCATATATTACGGGAGAGGTGATAAAAGTAAGCGGAGGATTATAATATATAGTAATAGTATAAGAATGGAAAGAAGAGTAGTAGTTACCGGCATGGGAATATGGTCATGCTTGGGAAACGATATAGAGACAGTAAAAAACTCCCTGTATGAGGGCAAATCTGGCATCGGTATACAGCCGGAACGTTTGGAATACGGCTATCGCTCGGCGCTCACAGGTATAGTGGAAGAACCGAAGATAACAAAGCAGATGCTCGATCGTCATACTCGTGCCGGAATGTCTGAGGAGGCAAAATATGCCTACATGTCGAGCGTGCAGGCTTTCAAACAGGCTGGCATGGATGATGAATATCTGCTTCATAACGAGGTGGGCTGCATTTTCGGCAATGACTCGTCGGCAAAGCCAGTTATCGAGGCATCGAAGATAATGGACGAGAAACACGACTCGGCAATGCTCGGATATGGCATCATATTCCAGTCGATGAACTCCACCGTGAACATGAACCTCAGCACAATCTTCCATCTGCGCGGCGTAAACTTCACAGTCAGCTCGGCTTGTGCCAGTGGTAGCCACTCCATCGGACTCGGTTTTATGCTCATAAAACAAGGTTTGCAGGATGTGGTGCTCTGTGGAGGAGCACAGGAGACTAACTATTACTCAATG
>DAIOXG010000103.1:0-8252 GCA_036758085.1 Prevotella sp.
GACTAAGGGATGCAGAGTTTCGAAACCGAAGCGGTCGTTGAACTCCTGTACCGTGTTATAATATATCTCCTGCATAACTATATAGATTGGATTTATATGCTCCCCCTCCCTTGCTAAAAGCCATTGTGGAGGAGGAGTATATAAATCCGCTAATTCAATTTATTATAATATATTCAATATATCCTCAACAATCTGTTCGTCGAGCAGACGGTTGTCGGAAAGGAGCTGGTTCACATCATAGCGATCGTATAGTCCCTTCTTTATTCCGCCCACAAGAACCTTCATGCTTGAAGCAGCGTAGTAGGAAGCGATGCGCTCGCCGAAACCTCCGTCCTTACTGCCATCTTCGAGAGTAACGACGAGCTGGTGGTCTGCCTTCAAGTCATCGAGGGTGGCTGCATCCACGGCATTCAGATAGCGCGGATTGACGAGAGTGGCATCAATGCCCTTGTCGGCAAGCAGGCGAACAACATTCTCTCCCTTCTGATAGAACGAACCGGCTGCTATCACCGCTACTTTTGACCCTCTGTGCATCACCTTGTATTTTGAGTCGAAGCTATATTCAGTATCTACCTCTTCTGATGTATGGTTCACGCCGTTGCTCGGCACACGGATGGCAATAGGTTTCTTGTCTTGCTGTATCGCCCAGCGCAACATGGCGAAATACTCTTCGCATGTGGTCGGGGCGAGATAGATGAGTCCCGGAATGCTGCAAAGCATCGGAATATCAAACAAGCAGATATGCGTGATGTCGTTCATGTAGTTCACCCCACCCCACATAACGTTTATCACGGCTGGATTTGAATTGATGCAGAGGTCTTGGGCTATCTGGTCGTAGGTGCGCTGCACAAAGGTGCTGTAGACCGTCCATACCGGATGCAGTCCACCTTTCGCCATACCTGAAATCATCGCCACTGCCTGTTCTTCGGCAATGCCCATATCTATATGCTGCTTACCGGCTTCCTTGCGCTTTTCGGGAGTGAAACCGGCTGCCGACGGCGTTCCTGCTGTTACGGCAATAAGGGTTTTATCCTTTTTCATCTCGCGGAGCATCCAGTTGGAATACAGTTCTTCGTAGCTTTCGCCCTGAACGACTTCCGGAACGGTACCGTCGGCGTTTCTCCTCGGCCTACTGCCGTCTTCAAGATTAAACGGCATTCCCCAGTGCCATGCTTCCTTGTTTTCCACTGCCGGCGCAAAGCCGTGTCCCTTCTCTGTGTGGATATGAACAACGGTTGGCTTGTCGGTATCCTTCACACTGCGGAACACCTCGATGAGCTTCTCGATATCGTTGCCTTCCTCGAGATATTTGTATTCAAAGCCCCACGCCTTGAACCAGTTGTGCTCGCAGGTGCCATGACTCTCGCGCAGTGCTCGCAGATTCTTGTATATACCGCCATGGTTCTCGGCAATCGACATCTCGTTGTCGTTTACCACAATAATGATACCCGTGCCAAGCTCCGAAGCCTCATCGAGTCCCTCGAAAGCCTCGCCGCCGGAGAGCGATCCGTCGCCGATAACGGCAATGATATTCTCTTTCGTACCCTTTATGTCGCGTGCTTTCTGCAAGCCCGTGGCAAGACTTACGGAGGTGGAGGTGTGTCCCACTTCAAAGTTGTCGTATTCCGGACACTCTGTCGGTGATGAATAACCGGAGATGGCATTCATGTCGTCTACATTACCGAGAAAACCTGAGGCTCTGCCCGTCAATACCTTGTGCGGATAGCTCTGATGACTGACATCAAACACAATTTTGTCTACCGGAGCATTGAATACATAATGCAAGGCAACGGTAGCCTCAACAAATCCGAGGTTCGGTCCTACATGTCCGCCATGTTTGCTCACACGGTTGAGCACAGCCGCACGTGTCTCATCGGCTACAACTTTCAGCGCTTCTATGTCCAGCCCCTTCAAATCGGCTGGCGACTTTATCTTCTCTATATACATTGCGAAATAAATTTATAATTCTTGTTTTCGGATGCAAAGATAATGATTATAGCAATATAATCATAATACCATAAAAGCAGAAATACATACCATTATTCCACTTTATGCCGAATTTCAGTCTTTGTCTTATCGATACGTTATTTTCTCATCACTGCAATAGACTCTTCATGAATGAATTATCTTCATTTGTTAAGGAAAAGTCACCACCACACTGTGCTGTTTTCTTTTTTCGACGGACTTATCCCTGAAGGATGCTTTTCTTCCGATTGACATGAAAAAAGGATACAAGCGACTGATTATAAATCGTGTGATGATGATTAAATGATTGAACTTTCTTACATTCTTCCCCTCTCACGTAAATAGACAAAAAAACAGGACTTGTATTCTCTTTCTATATGAAGAATTCAAGTCCTGATTTTTATTTTTAATCAAGTTCCGTCTTTTTACCTGAAAGAATTAATACTTTGTGTTCTGCGGATCGAAGTTAGTCCAGTTGGCAGTCCAGTCTGCACCGTTGCCGAAGGCTCCGATATATGACACCTTCTCGAAACCTGCAAGCAGAGCGTCGGTGAAGGAAGCTGCGGTGAGTAGCGGACTTGTTGCCGTTGGACGATAGCCGGTTACGTCAAACCATCCGTCGGCTGTTGCCGAATATTTGTTGCCCGGCTGCTGCAGGAAGAACTTGGCAGAGAACGACTCGTTGTTGGCATCGGTCAAGACCTTGTTGTTGTCGGTTCCGATGGCATCGAGATTAGCAAACCAGAGGTTCTGCAACTTGAACAAACCGCTCTGGGCAGCACCCTGACAGTCGCCAAGTTCCTTGTCGATGATAAGACCTACAGGCCAGCCCACAACCACAGAGTTGAAGCAACTGAGGTGAGAGTCACGGCGAATCTGCATACCACTCTGGAAACGGCCCAAACCAGAACCGTTGTTAGGATTGTATGCACCTGCCGTGATGTAAGAGGCATCATTCACGAAATCAGCAGCACCCATCTTCGGACCGACGAATGTGATGTTAGAGAACACAGCCTGAGTGTGAGGGTCGGCATTTGTGCCCTTGGCGTTGTTGTCGCTCTCAAAGCCGTTACTCATAGACTTGTCGGCAATCTTCGGGTCGCGGATTGAAAGGCCATACTGCACGTGTCCGCTGAAGCCGTTGTCGGTATCAAAGTCGTCGTCCCATCCCTTATAGGCGATGAGGTATTTGCAGTCTACAGCTCCGCCGAACCACTCAAAGGAATCATCGTTTGAGTAAGAAACCTGTACGTGGTCTATCTTCGTTCCCTTGCCCACAGAACCGAGAGTCAAGCCGTTTATCTCCTGGTCGGTAGCGAAAGGATAGCCGGCAAACTCGATGCGCACATAGCTCAAGACGCCAGAGTTGTCGTTGTCGTCGGTGCCACCGTGTTTTGTGCGCGGACCGCCCTCAATCTGCTGCTCCGTGGCATTGGTCTTAGCCTTTCCGCAGAGGATGATTCCACCCCAGTCGCCAGGACGGCGGTTGCCAGGTTCTTTCTCAGAAGTAAACACGATAGGCTGCGACTCAGAGCCTTGGGCAACGAGTTTACCGCCACGTTCAGCTATAAGAGCAGCCTTAGTGTCTTTATCGCCCTTGATAACGGTGCCCGGTTCGATGGTCAGTTCTGCGCCGTTGGCAATATAAACCCAACCTTTAAGTATATAAGTACCCTTTTTCAGAGTCTGCTTTCCTGTGAATACAAATTCCTGATCGCCGTTTCCAATCTGTGTACCATTGTCGTTCAAGTCTTTGCTTCCTGCCTTGTCGCTCTCGTTGAAGAGCAAGTGGTCGCAGGCTGTCAGTCCGCCGTCGGTTGTCCAAACGGCTGTTGCTGCATTGTTCTTACCGTTGTTGTCGTCATCATCGCTGCACGCAGTGAACATTGTTCCTGCAAGTGCCAGGATGCCAAGGCATCCATAAAATTTTGTCTTGTTCATAAATTATTTTGTTAGAATAATGATTTTATATGGGAGTTATGGGAGAACTGAGAGTTCTCTGAGTCGTTTCTACAAATTATATGTTATGCTCAATCCGATGTTTCTGCCCGGTTTGAAGCTTCGTGTCACTTGAGTGATTTTCTTGCTTGAGCCATCGTTCATCGTGGCATTCACAAACTCCTTGTAATAAACTTTCTGTGCGAGCAGGTCGCGAACGTTGAACTTTAGTTCCCAGTGAGAGCCGAACTTCTTCGAGAGCGACAGGTCTATTACGTCGCGAGGCATCTCGTAGCTGTCAGGCACACGGAGCGTTTCGTTTCCACTCGTCGTTCCCTCGCTGCGCCCCACTCCAATGATGCGCTTGCCAATGCGGTTGTAGAGCAAAGCGGCATCAAGTTGCCACTTCTCGTTTTTGTAGAACAGGCCAGTGTTTACGAGATAAGGCGACTGCCCTTGCATCGGGCGGTTCTCCTGATTGGCAACGCTGCTGAAGTTTACACGACTCTTTATGAGAGCACCATTGAACGACCAGCTCAGTCCTTTGAGACCGATAAACGAGAGGTCTTTCTTTATATCCACCTCCACACCGTAGTTGTTGGCATGATCGGCATTCACATAAGAGTAAATCATACGGTTACCACCCGACAGGGTGTAGGTCCATTCTATCGGCGCATCGAAATATTTATAGAAGAGAGCCACAGAAATCATCTCGCCCCTTGAGGGATAGAACTCATAGCGCAGATCCACGTTTTGCACATAGCAGGAGGTGAGTTCTGTGTTTCCCTTTACATCGGCTGCAAGGTCGAAATCATAAAACACCGACGGTGATACTTCGCGGAATTCCGGACGGTTTACTGTCTTGCCATAGGAAAGGCGCATCTGATGTTTGTCAGTAAACTTGTATGTAGCGTTCAGCGAAGGGAAGAGGTCGTTGTATTTGTAATAATGGCTCAGCGGACTCTCGCGGTCATCGCGAGTGTTGGTGATAAGCTCCATTTTGTCGTATTCGTATCTAAGTCCGGCATAGACGCTCAGTTTGCCGAACGGCAGTGAAGCTGCCAGATAGCCGGCACCGAGAGTATTGTGTCCCTTGTAGCCGTCGCGCCGGTTGGGTTCTTCAAGCAGATAAAGTTTGTCGGCACCGAAGTTTGCCTCATTGCTCAGCAATGACGGGATGTCGCTCTTACGGAAATCAGAAGGGAGCGTGTTGTTCTCCGGTTCCCAGTTGTAGATAAACTCGCGGGTTTTGTAGTCGCGGGTACGGTATTCGCCGTAGGCTCCAACTTTAAGCACAGGCTTCCAAGAACCGAAAGTGAAGTCATGCCTGTCGTTCACGGCAGCCGAAAGGATATGTTCGTCGAGGCGAGTCCATTCCCTTGAAATGTCGTTGCCGGTAGTCAGCTGTATCACTCCCGTTTCAAGGGCATCGTTGGTGAGATAGCGCCGACGGTCTGGCACGTTGCGGTTGGCATAAGAATAGCTCAAGCTCCAGTCAAGTTCGTCAGCTTTCAGAGTGTGCTTACCAGTAAACTGTCCGTTGTAGGTTGTTCGGCTGCGGTAATAATACTCAGCCGAGCGAGTCTGGTTGCTCTGTTCGTCTCTCCCCTCACGATAAGTATAGCGGTCGTTGCCGAGCTGATTAAAGATGTTTTTGAACTGAAACTTATTGTTGCCGTTTGCCGTGAGCAGCGTCAGGTTGAGCATTGCCCCGAGGCGGGCATTGTGATTATACTGATTGTCGAGAGAGTTGCTAAGATAAATGGAGCGGTCGTTGCGCTCGTCATACACGCCAAACTGATTGTTCTGCATATCGCTGAACGTGCGGTATTCGTTGGTGTAGTTCACGGCAGCAATCATTCCCATTTGGTTCTCGCCCAGTTTCCACCGTCTGCCAAGGTTAGCCGACAGTTTCAGGTCGCCCCACGGCTTCATGCTCCTCACCATCCAGTCGTTGTTCAGTCCGTTGCCAAGTAAATCCGTTCCACCATTTCCAATAGAACGAAGAGAAGAACGGAAGCCACCGTCAAGATTTCTCAGTCCGTTGTCAAAGCCAAGGAAGTCGGTGCCGGAACCTTTGGCATAGTTGAAATCCTTGAAATCCGTCGCCGTGTTCCAGTTTCCGCCCACCGACACTTGAAAGATGTTTCCCGTAGGGATATCCTTGGTATTGACAAGAACAAAGCCGCCGGTATAATCGGCAGGATATTCAGGCGAAGGCGTCTTGACAATCTGCATATTGTCGATTTGTGCGCTCGGTATGAGGTCAAAGGAGAAAGCCCGGGAGTCGGCTTCAGAGCTTGGTGCCACTCCGCCGTTGATCCATACATTATTATAACGTTGCGACAAGCCGCGCACCATAACAAACTTGTCGTCTATCAAGCTTACGCCCGGCACACGGCGGATCACCTCGCCAGCATTGGTGTCTTGAGTTTTTCCTATCTCCTGTGCCGAAACGTTGTTCACTATGACGGGACTGTTTTTTGCTACTTGAACCATAGCCGCTTCCGTGTTACGCCTTGCTACTCCGGTTACGGTCACTTCGCCCAGCGTCTGTTCGTCGGGTGTCAGCGCTACGCTAATCATCTGAGGCTGGTCGCTCGCCCGAACCCCGTCAATCTTTTTATTCTTGTATGCCACGTACGTTACAGTCAATGTGTACTTGGCATCAGCATTTAGTCCTGAGAGTTTGAAATTGCCGTCCAGATCGGTTGCGGCAACGATATTAGTGCCGTCCACCTGTACCGTGGCACCGATAAGGGCTTCCTTCGACTTCCCGTCGGTAACCCTTCCCACGATGTCGGCAGCCATGCCGTTAATAGCAGGAGCTGCAATCAATGCAGCAGCAATTACAATCTTGTTTACCTTCTTTAAAACCATATCTTTGCTTTAAATCTTTTTCCGCTGCAAAGGTATGGAGGCGATATTACATCGTGTTTTCACTAATGTTATGATGGTTTTACTTATGTATTTCATTCTTGTTTCGAGAAGTCTTAAAAACTTGAATTATTGGAAACTTGACAAAAACAGAAGTGAGCAAAGTACTTTTATCTGAAAAAGATATACCCAAAAGGGTATAGATATGGAGAATGAATTATCGGTATTTGTTAAAGAGATGCGCAAGCAGTTTGGACTGACCCAGGTGGATTTGGCAGAGAAATCGAGAGTTGGTCTGAGGTTCGTTCGTGAACTGGAACAGGGGAAACAGACCTTACGGCTGGACAAGGTGAACCAGGTGCTTGCACTGTTCGGCAGACAGGTAGGGGCCGTTGAGATAAACAGAATATAGGAATGATAAAGGAAAAGCATAAACTTTCTTACTTTTTCCGAGTCATATATATAAAAGCAAAACTTATGAAACATCAGTTATTTACATTTCTCCTCATTATCATGGGGCTAATCACAAGTGGCAATACCTTTGCCCAGGAGATGACATTCTCAAAGGAAACGTTTTCTTACGGGACAATAAATCTGCAATACAGAAAGGCTGACATTCCGGGCACAGGAGACAAGGCATCGCTCGTAATCTACTTGCATGGCGGCACCAGTAAGGGAGACGACAACGAGGCTCAAATGCAAGAACCAGGCATTAATGCCATCAGCACATGGCTATACAATAACAATTGCAAAGCTATAATGCTTGTTCCGCAGTGCCCTCAAAATCTGTCTTGGCTTGGCACAATGCAGGATGCCATCGTTCATCTGCTACAGACTTACATAGACCGTGGTGTGGCGGATGCCTCTAAAGTGTATATCTTTGGCGGTTCGATGGGAGGAACCGGAACATGGAACATGCTTTCCAACCATCCGGAACTTTTTGCTGCCGCTATGCCTGTTGCCGGAAATCCTACGGGATTGAATGCCGAAGCTGTTTCAAAGACACCGCTCTATACCGTCATGGGTACGGCAGACAAGATAATGAAAATATCCAACGTAGAGGATTTTCTGAAAGAAATGGATGGTTATGATGCTGAATACCAATTCGACATTGAAGACGGATGGACTCACGAAGACGTATGCAAGAACAGTTATACAGACAATCGGCTTGCATGGGTGTTCAAGCATACAAAAGCTCCGGCTACAAATATCAAAGATGTAACAGGCAATACAAACAAACCAACTAAGACTGAGTGGTATTCCATCAGCGGACAAAAGCTTTTGTCTGCCCCAACTCATAAGGGTGTTTATATAAAGACTTCATATTATGAAGATGGAAGTTCTTCATCTGAAAAGTATTATATAGGAAGCGTGAATTAAAACTGAGACAAACAAGACTTTTTACGGCTTATTTTTTTCTTCCCCTCCCCCGCCTCCCCCTCCGGGGGCGGAGCAGTTACCTTTAATTGCCA
>DAIOXG010000104.1:0-8181 GCA_036758085.1 Prevotella sp.
AAATTAAACGAGAAGAATTCTTGGGCATAAGTTTCTCTCATCACATGGAGATTCTGCACAAGACAAAAAATCTTCAAGAGATTCTTTTCTACATTCATCAGACCGTTCTGCACAAATGGGACAAATATGATTTGCGCGACCGTCTGAAGGCTAATCTTTATGCCGTGGAGGGCAGCGCACCAAACAATTTCTTACAGACAATGCCTGTTAAGGATGCTCGCAAGGCTGTTGGCATGTTTAAGGACGAATACCTTCTTGACTATATCAATGTGGATGAAATGGAAGTGGACAAACCTGAAGATGTGGACGAGCGTGTAGTGGAGAAAGCCATTGTGCAAAACATCAAGAAATTTATAATGACCTTCGGGCGTGATTTCGCATATATAGGCAACCAATACCACTTGGAAATATACACACAAGAACTGTTCCCCGATTTGCTTTTCTTAAATCGTGAACTTAACTGTATGGTTGTTGTCGAGTTGAAGAAAGGTGCGTTCAAACCTGGCTACATTGGACAGTTGCAAACTTATATGAAAGTCCTCGATGACAAGATACGCAAGCCACATGAAAACCCAACAATAGGCATTCTTCTTTGCAAAAGTGCAGACAAGGCTTTCGTTGAATATGTAATCCGTGACTACAACCATCCCATGGGCGTGGCTACTTACAAGACCGCTGACGATATGGACGAAAAGTTGCGCAAAGCTTTGCCAGACATGGACGAGATGCGTAACTTGCTGAATGGGGATGAAGATTAACAATAAAAATAAAGGCAGACACCGTATCTGCGCTGTAACTTAGATATGCCAAAGAAAATAAAGTTCATAGACCTCTTTGCAGGATTAGGTGGAATAAGGATAGGATTTGAAGAAGCAGCTAAGGATTTTGGCTTAAACACTGAGTGTGTGTTTACGTCGGAAATCAAGGAAAGTGCACTCAAAGCCTATGCGCGTAATTTCCATGAAGACATTCCGAAACGTGATATTACCAAAGTTGAAGCAAGTGAAAATCCTGAGTTTAATGTACTTTTAGGTGGATTCCCATGTCAAGCATTTAGTTTTGCTGGCTCACAAAAGGGATTTGCAGATACACGAGGAACGCTCTTCTTCGAGATTGAAAGGATATTGAAAAAGCATCTTAAAAATGTGGATGGCTTTCTCTTGGAGAATGTGGAAGGTCTGATTGAACATCAGAAAGAGCCCAAATCTGACCCATACGGAAAAACATTGAAAGTTATTTTAAGTGTTCTGCGAAATGAACTTAAGTTTAACACAGAATTCATTTTGCTTAATGCATCTGATTTTGGAGTTCCACAAGCAAGAAAACGCGTCTATATAGTTGGCTGCAAAAAGAAGTTCGGAAAGATTAAATTCAACTTCCCGAAGCCCACACATAAATATGTAGGCGACTGTATCGAATATAGCAAGGCTTGTCAATCTGACAAGTTTTCTAAACTCTTATTGGAACACTATAACGTGCCATATTCAAAGGGGGAACAAGTTTTACGAAGGCATATGGCATCGGCAGCAGGTTTTCTGAAGATATAGACATTGCCATATCCGAGGCATGGACGCTTAGCGGTAACCAATTGAAGATGCTTATAAAAAGATATCGACTATTGAGAGTATTGAGAATAGCATTGAACTGCTGATTTCTTATTTGACAAAATAACATGTATCTGGAACATTTATAGGAATAGCAGA
This sequence comes from Prevotella sp., assembly GCA_036758085.1. Classification (GTDB taxonomy): domain Bacteria; phylum Bacteroidota; class Bacteroidia; order Bacteroidales; family Bacteroidaceae; genus Prevotella. The sequence continues at coordinate 1,704 of DAIOXG010000104.1, forward strand.
AATTGTTAATCTTGAAAGAGAAAAACAGATGGGTTTGTTCTTTCACAACAATATAGACAATATTTTCCACATATCATCAATAAAAACAACAGAAACAACAAGTACAACAGAAACAAAATGACTGAGACTTGTTTCCCGTAATGGCGGTAACGCCATAAAGTTGTTGCTTGTTGTATATGTTGTTATTGTTGTTTTTTATATAGTCATTTATCACAGTTCGGGGTAAGAATTATCTTCCACCCTTTCTTCGGTTACATTCCCGGCAGAGCATCTGGCAGTTTTCTGGTACGGTTCTTCCTCCGTCTCGCCAAGGAGTGATATGGTCGCCTTCCATAAATTCGTAATCAAACTCCTTGCCACAAATAGCACACTTGTGATTCTGTCTTTCCCAAGCTGCAAGTTTTATTTTATCCGAGAAAGTACGGAGGTCGAGATAATGCTCGTCGCCAGTCAATACGTATGGGATGATGCCTAAAGGTTTTTGGATTTCGTCATCTCCCATCAGTTCTGATATTTGCTTTTCCATATCCTTGATATCAAGTACCTTCTCATGATACTCATCATAGAACTTTGCCCAATCCAAGCCCTTCATGATTTTCTTGAATTTCTTCATGTTGAAGGTATCTATAGCCCATCGAAGGACGGTCTGGAAATACGTCCAAATTGGCATTGCGTTTAGGTCATGTTGGTGCATAGACATATAGCTAACGGCAGACTGAGATTTACCGTTACGAGTTTCATGCTCAGCCATCCATTCCAAGGCCTTCTTGAAGAAATCTTGTCGAATTGGCGAACCATTTACTAAGTCCTTGCCCAAACGGTATGCACCACAATTGGATTTAGAAAAATGTTTTTTTTGCATCACTTACGAAAGGACCTGCATAAACTGCATTTCTGATTTCTTGTTCATTCAATGGTTTGCCAGCAATATTGATAGTCTTAAACCATTCTAACTTTTCAGACTCTTCACCCTCGCAGACATATACCGTCAACTTGTAATCGAGTATTTTCTTGCGTATATCAACAGGTTGATTGCTAAATGTTTTGAAATCAACAGCAAATACATCTGCAACGTATTCACAAATTGACAGAGTACGTTGTTGACCATCCATCACCTCGTATGGACATTCTGCATCATTGCTCCTCTTCACCCAATACATCACATTGAGAGGATAACCATGAAGAACTGTGTTTATTACGGCTTTTTGTTCGTTTTCATTATATATAAATTCACGCTGATATGGTGGGCGAATATCAAGGAGACCATCATAGCCTCTTACTCCTTGCTCGTCGTTGTTGATGTAACCCTTGGTTATTTCACCTATAGTTACTTCTATTGGATTAATTGTCATCATATTTTTTGTGGGTGCTTGTTACGAATTAATATTTTGGGGTATTTCCTAACTCCATTTACATATGGTCTGTCGTATTTTAAACAACCATCCTTCCAATAAGGTCGCATGGACTCATTGTTTTCGGTCATTCCAATAACTTCAAACTGGTCTTTGTTATATTTGTCAAAGAATGTTACTGGTACTCCCATTATTCCATCGTAATCAAATGGAATTTCTGCTGTTTTGGCGACATATATTGCCTTGTAATTATCACATTCAGGGTATTCGTCTTCTGAATATCTGCAAACTAAATCCATCACTTCATTTCGTTTAGGGATTTCAAGATTTGTAAACCATGTTACTCCGGACACCCTAATCATATTTGCCTTATGGTTACTTGCTGTTGCCGTATCTTCGTATGGAGAATAGAAATGGGCTGCAGCCCCTTTGAAACCATATCCTAACCATACCTTATTATTCATAATCAAAGGAAACACCTCTTTATAAGTTATTGCATTCTGATGTCCCACGATAACAAATTTCTTCCCATATTCAATCAACTGCCCGATATACTCGCGGAACAAAGAAAAGGGAGGATTCGTAACGACGATATCCGCTTCTTTAAGCAGTTCGATACACTCTTGCGAACGGAAGTCGCCAGTCTTTAATATAGACAATACATTCTTGTCGTTTTTCAAAAGATACTGCACGTCCGACAAATCCACAGCACCATCTCCGTTCTCATCCTTCACCTCCGTAATCTCAACCTTATATGCAATCTTCTTTGGTTCGTCATCGTCAAACCCATCGAAATGAAGCATCAGTTCGTTTCCAGTTACAGGCGAACCGTTATAGCAAGTACATATAAGTTTCTTCAACCCAAGCTGATTAAATCGAAGGGCAAAATATTTGAAGAAGTTACTTTCGTAAGGGTCATCACAGTTGCATAGCACCACCTTTCCGCGGAAATGCTGCCAATAATGCTGCAACTCACGTTCTATATCAGAAAGCTGGGTATAGAATTCATCTTTCTTCGCCACCTTGGCGGCATTGAGATTCTTGTTTGCCATAAATGATAGATTGATAGTTTTATGAGAATTCGTGCATACAACTATCAATCACGCCAAGACGCAAAAAGGGCGTGATGCTCCTTATTGCGTTCAGCTATGAGGCAGCCTCGGAATGGAAACCTCAGTCTACTAATAAAGAATACACCACGCCTATAGCGAGATGCATTTCTATTACATAGTAGACTAAGGACACTCCATACCGAATGCCCTATCACAATTATTTCTTGTAACGTTATTTCCAACAAGTTTCCGAGGCTTTTGGCTGAACGCGAAATAATAGCGAATGCTTTGTTTATCCAACGATGTTAACCGGGCGTGGCTTGTGGTCACGTCCGATTGTAGGTACAAAATTACAAAATAATATTCAGAAACCCTGTATCATGATAAAACATTTTGCATAGTTTGTTTCGAAAAACATGTTTCACAACAATATATCCATCAAGCTACAGAGAATGTTTGGCTGTTTTTTATGCCTAACTTCAAAACTTCATAATGCTTTACCATATCACAGATACGTTTTTAACAACATTGTTTTAAACAACCTTGTTAAAAATCAGCGACCCTATCCTCACTCTATGGCTAAGGAGAAGGGTGTGGAGAGTATGAAAGAGAGTGGCTGAAATACCTTATGTAGGGAGCGAAATGCTCGTATCCAGGTGTTTTTAACTACCGTTAAAAGTGTTTTTAACGGTAGTTACAACACCTCTTTTTATCCTCTTCAATCCCCCAAAGGGTGAAGCTGCTACCATATTGCTTAGGAGATAATTCGGTTTATTTGGAATATGGAGTGATAATATTAATTATCTGAAGAAAACTCCTCTTGAGACTCGTCGGAATCCCCCCGTCGGATAGTTACATAATCCCCTCAGTAGCGTCAGATATATGTAATTACACATTATTATATATATAAGAGAGAATATATTTTATGAGATCCATGATACTTGCGGCGGCATTGGCTTTATCGCTCAATGCCAGCGCCGGGCAACACGACTGGGAGAACCAGTATGTGCTGCAAAAGAACCGTATGCCGGCAAGGGCAGCATTCATGTCATACCTCCAGCAAGAGGGCGACATGAGCTTGAAGCTTGACGGCGAATGGAAATTCAACTGGACAAAGACTCCCGACGAACAGCCGTCGGACTTCTACACGCTCTCGTTCAACGACACGGGATGGAAAACATTCAGCGTGCCGGGCGACTGGGAGATGAACGGCTATGGAACTCCTATCTATAGCAGCAGCGGATACACCTTCAAGATAGACCCACCATTCGTGATGCACGAGCCGAAGAAGACGTACACGGCATACGTGGAGCGTAATCCTACGGGCTGCTATCGCCGCACATTCACCATTCCGCAAGGTTGGAACGGTAAGGACGTGTACGTAAGGTTCGGCGCCGTGTCAAGCGCCTTCTATCTGTATATCAACGGCAAGGAAGTAGGCTATTCGCAGGGCAGCATGGAACCGGCAGAGTTCTGTATCACGCCATACCTCCGGGAGGGCGAGAACCTGATAGCCATGAAGGTGATGAAATACTCCGACGGCAGTTATCTTGAAGACCAAGACATGTGGCGCATTGCCGGTATACACCGGAGCATAGAACTCTATGCCACACCGAAGATTCGTATCGCCGACTTCGGCGTGAGAACAACCCTCGACAGCCTTTACCAGGATGCCGAACTCGTTGTCGACCCACGACTTGCCGTCAGCGGCACGGAGAAGGGCTGGGGATACCGCATCACGGCGATGCTCTATGATGCACAGGGAAAGGCAGTTACAGATACCGCCCTGTGGCAGTCGGCAGAACCGATGCTCAACCTCGACAAAAAAGGAAAAATCCTCAACCAGCGCAATCCGCAGCGAGGCTACGCCCCATACGGATGGCTGAAGACGAAGGTGAAGAATCCACACAAGTGGGATGCTGAACATCCGTATCTCTATACCCTGAAACTCGCTCTCGTCGACTCCCTCGGCAACGCCGTGGAAAGGGCAGAGACGAAGGTGGGCTTCCGCAGCGTGGAGATAAAAAACGGGATGATGCTCGTAAACGGCAAGCAGGTGCGTCTGCGCGGAGTAAACCGCCACGAGATGGATCCCGAAACGGGACACGTGATGACGGAGGAGCGCATGATAGAAGACATCCGGCGCCTGAAACAATGTAATATAAATGCCGTGCGCACATGCCATTACCCTAATTCAGAACGGTGGTATGAACTGTGCGACGAGTATGGCATGTATGTAATGGACGAGACCGACCTTGAGGAACACGGACTTCGTGGCACCCTCGCCAGCGACCCCACATGGGCGGCGGCATTCATCGACCGCACGCAGAGAATGGTGATGCGCGACAGAAACCATCCGTCGGTAGTATTCTGGTCGCTCGGCAACGAGTCGGGTTGGGGACCAAACTTTGCCATGACGGCAGCCTGGATTCATGAGTATGACCCCACGCGCCCCGTACACTACGAGGGAGCACAGGGTCCCGACAATAAAGACCCGGAGTATGTCGACGTGATAAGCCGCTTCTACCCGCGCGTTCAGGGAGAATACCTGAACCCTGGAGTGAAAGACAACAATATGGAGCGCCCGGAGAATGCCCGTTGGGAACGACTGCTGAGCATCGCTCGCAAGACAAACGACAACCGTCCGGTTCTCACCAGCGAATATGCCCACGCCATGGGCAATGCCCTTGGAAACTTCAAGGACTACTGGGATGAGATTTACAGCCATAGGCGCATGCTTGGAGGCTTCATCTGGGAATGGGCAGACGAGGGAATCTTCAAGAAACGCGACGACGGGAAGACGATGGTGGCATACGGCGGCGACTTCGGCGACGTGCCTAATCTGAAGGCGTTCTGCGTGAAAGGTATCGTAACGTCCGACCGCAAGCCTACTCCGAAATACTACGAGGTGAAGCAGGTGTATGCTCCGATGGTCCTAAAGCTCAGCGGCAGTAAACTGAATGTCGTACTCCACGACAACATGGTGGATATGGACAACTACCGCCTTATGTTCAACATCACGGAAAACGGCAGGGTGATAAAGAAGGGCGAGATAAAGGACCTGACCGTGCCCACGGTGAAGTTCGACAAAGATGCCGACGTGCGACTGAACATCAGTATCCAACTGAAGAACGACACGAAATGGGCAAAGGCTGGCTTTGAGGTAAAGCACGAGCAGTTTGCCCTCAACGACCGTCTTGCTTCTGCCTTCAAGGCAGCTTCGCTGAAAACCGGGAAAGAGACCGATGTGAAGACAGCCGAGGAGTGGTTCGGTATCGTGAAGCCCCACTTCTACCGCGCTCCGCTCGACAACGACAAGGGCTTCGGCAACTGGATTGCGAAGGACTGGAAAAACAACAGGCTCGACAATCCGGAGATTGTTACCGTAAAACCAGTTTTGTCTGTGAAGAACGGCGACGGCACCGTTACCGTGACTGCCACTCAGGAATGCCGCTATGCCAACGGCAAGATAATTGTAGACTACAGATATACGATGGATGCCGAAGGGTCGGTAGACTTCCATGCCACTTACACGCCCGAAGGGCAACTGCCACCGCTACCGTGTGTGGGCAATACATTCTTGATGAACAAAGACATGACCAGTCTGTCGTGGTATGGACAGGGTAAGCAAGACAGCTATGTAGACCGTCTTGAGGCAACAAGCATAGGCAGATGGCTGAGCAGCGTCGGCGAAGAGTATGTACACTATCCGCGCCCGCAGTTCAGCGGCAACCACGAGCAGACGGCAACGCTTCAGCTCCTGACGGCAAAGGGTAGGGGATATACCGTAACCGCAACCGACGGCACACTGTTCTCGTTCTCCGCCCTGCCGTATTCAGAAAAGCAACTCTCTACCGTTGCCCACGACTGCGACCTGCAGACAGAGGACAACGTCTATCTGAATATCGATGCAGCCATGATGGGACTCGGCAACAGCAGCTGTGGACCGGGCGTACTGACGAAATATTCCGTAGCGCAAAAGCAGTATACGCTGAATGTGAGGTTTACACGAAAATAAGTAGGTTCTTCGTCAATTTAGGTGGTATTTTTAGACGAAAACCGACAAAACACCCT
>DAIOXG010000105.1:0-8176 GCA_036758085.1 Prevotella sp.
CTTTGTTCAAGAGTCTGATTTACTCTCAGCAGTCCTTGGCTATTAAGAATTTCAGCTGTTGATATCGGGAAAAGGTGGTACTCAAACTTTCGTCCTGTCAGTGGTTCGTTGAGCTTATCTTGCAATTCGAACGATGAAGACCCCGTAACGAGTAGTTGGATGTCAGGAAAATTATCCGTTATTAGTTTCAAGGTCATGCCGATGTTTTCTACCCTCTGTGCTTCGTCTATCACAACAATCCTGTTGTTGGCTATGAGAAGACGTAGATTTGCGATATTGGTATTGCTGAGCATGTCTCTTGTCTCAGGTTCGTCACAATTCAGCTGTAAGGTCGGCAAATCCTGTTTGTCGATAATCATTTTGAAGAGAGTGCTCTTTCCCACTTGCCGTGCTCCGATTACTATTATCGCTTTGCCGGCAAACATCCTTGCTTCAATTTTTTCCTGTAGCTGTCGTTTTATCATAATAGCATCTTTTTTATAGGGGCAAAGGTATAAAAAAAACGCCTAATCCCAAAATTCTATATAACTTTTGGGATTATAATCCTAAAAGTACATGGAATTTTGGGATTAGGCATATTTGTTATGCAATTTATATCCAATATGGTGTGAGGGTAATTTAGCTACCCCTCACACTTATCCTCACCACCTGTAATGCCGATAAACAGGGGCTTCTCTACTATTTCTTCTTAGGTTTGCGTCTTGCCCATCCCTCTTCAGAGAAGTCAGGCTCCTCGCCTACGAGCTTCACGTCGTTGCCTTTGAAAAACTGGCGCCAGTCGGTCTCGTTGCCGTTGTCGGAGAAACCGCCGTTGCCGCTGAAACTGTCGTTTTCATCGTTCTTGGATGCAACATTCTTGCGCTTCGACTTCTTCTCGAACTTTCCGAAATCATCGTTTTCATCGCGTTTCCTGCCACGGCGACTCGGTTTCTCCTTGTCGCTGCCGTAGGAGCGGCCTCCGTCTTTGCCGCCTCTTGACGAGGAGCGGCGTCCTGCCGGTTTGCCAGTATCTTCTGCATCGTTGCAGCGCACGTCGCGACCCTTGTATGTCGTTCCGTCGATGGCACGCATCACCTTCTTGGCATCCTTCTCCGGTACCTCGATATAGCAGAAGCGCTCCAGCAAATCGATATGTCCCACTTCCTGTCGGCTCTTCATGTTGCGGTTAAGGAACTGCATAATCTCGCCAGGATAAAAACCGTCTTTCTTTCCGAGGTTGATAAACAGTTTCTGGTAGCCAGCCTCTGCCTTGCGCGGTTCCTTGCGGATTCTTTCGCCTTTTCCGCGTCTCTCCCCCTTGGTGGAGCCGGAGGGGGCTGGAGCTTGAATCTCCGGAGCGTCAGCATAGTAGGCAAGGAACTTGCCGAACTCCATGCTCACGATTTTCTTTATGATATCCTCCTTGTCGATATACTCAAAATAGCGGTTGATGTCAGCCATGAACGGTTCAATCTCCTCCTCGTTCACGTCAGCCTTCACGATCTGGTCCATCACCTTATAGAGCTGCTTCTTGCAAATCTCCTCAGCCGAAGGTATTTTTCCTTCTACGAAACTCTTCTGTATCACCTTCTCTATGGCGCGCATCTTGCCGCGCTCACGACTGTGTATGATAGAGATAGAAGTACCGTTCTTGCCGGCACGCCCCGTTCGTCCGCTGCGGTGAGTATAGCTCTCGGTATCGTCAGGCAATCCGTAGTTGATTACGTGAGTAAGGTCGTCAACGTCAAGTCCGCGGGCTGCCACGTCGGTAGCCACGAGCAGCTGCGTCAGGTGCTGGCGGAACTTCTGCATCGTGAGGTCGCGCTGCTGCTGGGAGAGGTCGCCGTGGAGCGACTCCGCATTATATCCGTCGTGAATAAGCTTGTCGGCAATCTCCTGAGTCTCGCGTTTAGTGCGGCAGAAGATGATGGCATAAATCTTCGGATAGAAATCCACGATACGTTTCAGGGCAAGATACTTGTCCTTGGCATTCACCATATAATATATGTGGTTCACGTGTTCTGCGCCCTCGTTGCGGCTACCCACCACAATCTCCTTGGCGTTGTGCAGATAGTTCTGAGCAATCTTCTCAATCTCCTTGCTCATGGTGGCAGAGAAGAGCAGCGTGTTGCGGTCGTCGGTCTGGATGCCATCGAAAATCTCGTTGATACTGTCGGAGAATCCCATGTTCAGCATTTCGTCAGCCTCGTCGAGCACCACGTTCTTCACATTGTCCAGTTTCGCCGCCCCGCGGTTCATAAGGTCGATGAGTCGTCCTGGAGTGGCAACAATCACCTGTGCTCCATGGCGGAGAGAATGGATTTGGTTTTGTATAGAAGTTCCTCCGTATACGGGAACAACGTGCAGACCATTGATATACTTGCCGAAATCGTTCAAGTCATCAGAAATCTGCAGGCAAAGCTCTCTTGTAGGCGAGAGGATAAGAGCCTGTGTGGAACGGTCGTTGGGGTCAAGCTTCTGTAGCACAGGAATGCCGTATGCGGCAGTCTTGCCCGTTCCGGTCTGTGCAAGTGCAACCACATCATTTTTGTTTCCGAGTAAATAGGGGATAACTTCTTCCTGCACGGGCATTGGTGATTCAAAGCCCAATTCTGTGATGGCGCGGCGAATCTCTTCGCTGACACCAAGTTCTTCAAATGTCTTCAAATTAAATATAATTGTTTTGTTATGCTCCATTCTTCTCGTGGAGCCTATTTAGGAATTTCGGTGCTAAGTTACTAATAATTCGTGAATTATCGGCATGTATTTTGAATAATCATATTATATTCGTTGAAAAACACTAAATTATCTTTGTATATGGCACGTATTTGTGCAGAAATGGTTATTTTTGCAGTTATGATTAAAGTAAGGATTATAAACAAGGGGCATCACCAATTGCCGGAGTATGCCACGGCACAAAGTGCCGGGATGGACTTGCGTGCCAATATCGAAGACAAGATTGTGTTGAAACCGATGCAGCGTATGCTGATTCCTACAGGCCTGTATATGGCTCTGCCGGCTGGTTATGAGGCTCAGGTAAGACCGCGCAGCGGACTCGCCTTGAAGCATGGTATAACGGTGCTTAATACTCCTGGCACTATTGATGCCGACTATAGGGGCGAGGTGAAGGTCTTGCTGATAAACTTCTCTGATGCCGACTTCGTGATTAACGACGGGGAGCGCATTGCACAGATGATTATCGCCAAGCATGAGACGGCAGATTTTATTGAGGTCGAGGAACTTGACCAGACGGAGAGAGGTGTCGGTGGATATGGACATACAGGAGTAGAGTAGGTCATTGTAGTAATGAAGATAATAAGATACAGTTTTCTATTGCTTGTGGCTGCAATTGCATTCATTGCTTGCGGAACAGGAAAAAACGGGGCGAATAGTGCTTCGCTTAGGACGTCTGTTGGAGAAAAATTAGCGATGAAACCGACGGTTTTTGCTGATTCTTCCGACTACAACACTCGTTTGCGCCTTGCGTATTTCTTTGATGAGGCAGCTAATCAGCAAGCCCTCGGCAACTATGATGCCGCTTATGAGCTGCTAATGCATTGTAAGGATATTGATCCAAATGCAGCAGAGGTTTATTTTGCCCTCTCTGGATATGATGAAGGATTGAACTCAAGAGAACAGGCAATTACCGACATACGTCGGGCTGCCGAGCTGTCGCCGGAAAATTCTATGTATCAGGAAAGGCTCGCCATGTCGTATGTAGCGACAAAAGACTATGCAGATGCTATTAAGGCGTATGAAAAACTGTATGCTTCAACCCCCGACCGCACGGATGTTCTTGATATTCTGATGCAACTTTATTCCGAAAGCAAGGATTACGACCAAATGCTGTATACGGTAAAGCGTATGGAGGATGCTGACGGCGAAAGCGAGAAGACGGTACTTACAAAAATGCATATCTATTCCATGCAAGGAAAGAAGAAAGAGGAATTCCGCATATTGCAGAATTTTGTTTCTCGTTATCCTAATGACCTGTCGTATCAGGTGATGATGAGTAACTGGCTCTTGCAGAATGATGACAAGAAAAAAGCTCTTGATATCCTACAGAAAGTATTGAAGGATGATCCTGCAAATGTATCGGCAAAGATGACGATGATTGACTATTATCGTGCAGAAAAGCTCGATTCCATCGCAGAAGGGATAGAAAAAGAGCTGCTTCTGAATACACAAACGTCAATTGATACCAAGGCTTCCATAATACGAGGCTTTATTGATAGAAACGAACAGGCTGGCGGCGACAGTACAAAAGTGTTGTCGCTTTTCAAAACTATCTTGGCGGAGAAACAGAAAAATTCTGATTTGGCAGAACTGTATCTTGCATATATGTCGCTGAAAAAGATGCCGCAAGACAGTATTGTCAATGGACTGAAACTTGTATTGAGCATTTCGCCCGACAACAAAGCTGCGAGAATGGAACTTATCCGTATGCTTTGGGGACAGGTGGACATGAGTGAGATGATAGACATCTGTAAGTCTGGAATTGAGTATAATCCCGATGAAATCGCCTTTTATTATTTCCTCGGCTTTGCTTATATACAGAAAGACAAGGATGAAGAAGCCTTTGAGGTGATGAGAAAAGGTGTTGCGCAAGCCACGGATACAAGTGAGCCGGAACTGGTCTCTGATATGTATTCCTATATCGGCGACATGCTGCATGAACGGGGCAAAATAGATGAGTGCTATGCTGCTTACGACAGTTGTCTTCAGTGGAAAGAAGATAATGTGTCGTGTCTGAACAACTATGCCTATTTTATCAGCGAGGAAGGCGGCGACCTTTCGAGGGCGGAGGAGATGAGCTATAAAACGGTAAAGGCTGAACCGAAGAACAGCATGTATCTCGATACTTATGCCTGGATTCTCTTTCATGAGAAACGTTACGCTGAGGCTCAGATATATATAGAACAGGCCATTGCCAATGATTCTACCGGAGCTTACATATATTTGGAGCATGCTGGTGATATATATATAATGTTGGGCGACAAGGTGAAAGCCACCGACTACTGGCACCGGGCTTTGGAAGCTGGCGGTGATGCAAAGGCTTTGGAGAGAAAAATTAAATACAGGAAATACTTCCCTGCGGGAAAATAAAATTATATGATGATGAATATTGGAAAAATAACATGTCTGGTTGCCGCAGCAACGACAATGCTTGTCGTTTCGTCTTGCGGAACGAAGAAAGTAGTGGCTGATGGCGGAAAAGCTGTTGCCGTTACTGGCAAAGGTAACAAGAGTAATAACTCGGAGGAAGATGTTGCCGTGTCTTCTTTGGAGCAGATGAACTTTCTTAGGAAAGTGTCAGACAATGCTGTCTATGCACAGAATATTGTGTCGAAGATAAAATGTACTATCAATACCGGCAGCAACGATCTCTCTGTTGGCGGTTCACTACACATGAAGAAAGACCAGGTGATAAGAATTCAGATTACTCCGTTTGGACTGATGGAGGCGGGTAGACTGGAGTTTACCAAGGACTATGTGCTGTTTGTTGACCGCATACATAAGGAATATGTGAAGGCGGCATATTCGGATGTTGATTTCCTGAAAAACAACGGACTTGATTTCTATGCACTTCAGTCATTGTTCTGGAATCAGCTTTTTGTCCCAGGAGAGCAAAAAATGTCGGATTCATCGCTTAAATCTTTCCGTGCGGCTATCGATGGAACGGCAAATACTAAGATATCCCTCGTTAAGGGAAAGATGAAATATATATGGACTGCCGGTAGTAAAAACGGACAGTTGAATTCTCTCAATGCGTCTTATATAGGTGGCGCGGCAGGCAGCACATCTGTCAATTGTGCCTATTCGTCGTTCAAGCAACTCGGAGCGAAGATGTTTCCTACAGACATTACGCTTACGATGAGTACGAAAGCTGTGAAGAATGCAAGCAAGATGATGCTTCGTCTGCAGCTCAACACATTGTCTACGGAAAGCGATTGGGAAGAAAAAACTACGGTTTCATCGAAGTATAAACAAGTAAAAATGGAAACTCTGCTCGGGAAACTGGGTAGTATGTAAAGGATAGATTATTTCGAAGATGAACAGGATTCTTATATTGTTGACAGCCGTTATGCTTTCTGTCGTGCCATGTTTGCAGACTTCTGCACAAACGAAGAAGAAAGCCAAGATTACGGCAACTGCTAAAGGAAATAAGGCAGTAAAAAAGACAAATGCTCGACAGAACAAAAAAAACGTACAGTCTAAGGGTAAGGGCAAGCGCAAGGCTCCGGTGTATTCTACTGCCGAGATTCGCGGTTTGCAGAATCAGCGCAGTGCCGTACAGAAGAAGATAAAGGAGCAGGAGCGACTGCTCCGTGCCAACAAGGCAGATGTAAAGAAACGCCTTGACGACCTAATGGTAATCAACAGTGAGATAGATCAGCATCAGAAGTCTATCGACGGTATTCAGAATGATATTCATCATATCGAAGGAAACATATCACTTCTTAAATCGCAGCTTGCATCGCTCGAACAGCAGCTTGAGGACCGCAAGGCAAAGTATATAAAGTCTATGCGCTATCTTGCCCGAACGCATACAATCCAAGACAAGCTGATGTTTATCTTCAGTGCGGAGAGTCTTACACAGATGTATCGCCGTCTGCGCTTCGTCCGTGAGTATGCCGCATACCAGAAGGCGCAAGGAGAACTCGTTAAGGCAAAGCAAGTACAGATTACATCGAAACATAAGCAGCTTGAGAACGTGAAGGGTGAGAAAAACACTCTCTTGTATAAAGGACAACAGGAGAAGAATGCCCTTCAAGGCAAGCAGACCGAACAGCAGCAGATGGTTAACTCTCTGCAAAAACAGCAGAAGACAATACAGGTTGTCATTGATGACCAGCGCAAGAAGAATGCTGCCCTTAATGCCGAGATTGACAAGCTTATCGCCGTGGAAGTGGCGAAGGCAAAGGCTCGTGCCGAAGAAGAGGCTCGCCGCAAGGCTGCCGCTGCTGCCGAGGCAAGACGGAAGCGTGCTGCTGAACTGGCGCGGAAGAAAGCCGAGGCTGAGGCTGCCGCAAGGGAGAATGCCCGCAGAGTGCAGGAGGCTAAGGAGCGTGAGGCTCGCTTGAAGGCTGAGGCAGCACGGGCTGCAGCTGAAAAGCGTAATGCCGAGGCAAGGGAGAGAGCAGAACAGGCGGCACGAAAGGCTGAGGCAGACCGTGAGGCTGCCGAGCGCAAGGCTGTTGTCGACAAGCAGCGCCATGAACAGGAAGTGGCGAAGGCAAAGAAGGCTGAGGAGACTGCTGCTACAGAGAGTAGTGCCGACCAGGCTCTGAGCCGCAACTTCGAGAGCAACCGTGGCAGATTGCCAATGCCTATTACTGGTGCCTACCGCATCGTGAGCCACTTCGGACAATATAATGTGGCAGGACTGCGTAACGTGCAGCTCGACAATAAAGGAATTAATATCCAGGGTGGTTCCGGAGCATGTGCCCGTGCAATCTTCAATGGAGAGGTAAGTGCCGTGTTCGGCTTTGGCGGCAGTATGGTGGTGATGGTTCGCCATGGAAGCTACATCTCCGTATATTGTAATTTGCGCTCTGTCAGCGTGCATCGCGGACAGCAAGTGAGCACTCGTCAGACACTCGGCGTGGTTGGAGCCGACAATATCCTCCAGTTCCAGCTTCGTAAGGGATATTCAAAGTTAAATCCAGAGGCTTGGCTCGGAAGATAAAATGATGTTGAATTTCCAATGGTATTTACGGATTATATTTAAAATTTTATGATAGTGGGGTAAAATTAGAAAAAACATGCTGGTTTTCCCCCCCCCCCGTTAACTGATGTTAATAAATGGAACAATTATACAGAAAAAATGGTATATTTCTTTGGAAGAAAGTAAAAAATAACTATATTTGCAGTGTCATTTCAAAAGAATGAGCCTGAAAAGGCGATATTTTATTCCATTATGTAGGAAAACTTTTTTTTAAAGAACATTTGACATTAAGGACGCTTTTTATTGAGTGAACTTTATTGATTAGGAAACTTATATTTTTGAATTGTTCTGATTTTGCGATGATATTCCCGGCAGAAGGGGGATACCATTTTGATTTTGAAACAGTGGAATGACTGGAAAAACAAAACTGATTCAGATACGCTTAGGCGTAAAATGAGTGTTATGGCTTAGCGTGAAGGTCAGTAACGTATGATAAAGGGATTATTGTACCCAATTTGGATAATATAT
>DAIOXG010000106.1:0-8156 GCA_036758085.1 Prevotella sp.
TTACTTGCTGCTAAAAATTCTATAGGGAAATTTGCGAATAATACTTGACATTACCATCTTATGAATGCCCACTTCGTGCTTTCATATCGTTGTGGAACATCAGTTAGAGCTGTTGGAATATTCTTTTTTGCTGCAAGAACGGCTAAATACTGCATAAAATATGCGGTTGTTTCGCATCGAGTTATCTCTTCTACATTATATAGTGATACCAATGCGAGTCACAAATGCAGTATTTCTCCCCGTATGTAAGGTTATTAGGATCATCATACACCGTATACATATAACTTGACATTCCATCTCCATGGCAAGTACAATGAAACGCATAGCAATCGTTCCTATCTTTAGCCAATGTCCCGAAAGAAACAAGGAGTTCTTTCTTTTTTTCTTGGTTAGAAACATATGACTCGGTTGTGTAGGATTTCCATACAGATGAGTAATTTTCAGCAATACTGATGAGAATATCTTCACCGTAATGATTGAAGCCCCACTTGTCTTTTAATGGCATATCCGCAATTATATCATCACTGTTAATAACATTAAAAATGCTATCGTGTGATTTTGCAACATTTTCAGAAATTGTAGTTGTCATTGGTGCTGCAAAAGTATATACGAATGTTTCGTAATCTTCATCCAATCTAGCACCAACAATATTTGCAATGCCGGCGCCTCTTGAGTGACCTGTAATCCATAATGTTTTTTTGGCGGAATGATCCAGATTATCTGCTTGAGAAAGATACTCATCAAACAGCTTGATCACGCGTGTTGCAGCGATGTCAAATCCCATATGATTCTCTTTGATTTTCCAGTCTTCATTTTTGATCATTTGCACCCTTCTTTCTGCAAGCAATCAGCGTTGTTATCAGCATAACAACACCAAATTGCAAGGTTATTAAAACAGATGCTAACCAAGACAACATTGCGGGGTATTCTTTAGAAAGAAAACTCCACTCGTCCGTAAAAACAAATAAGTATATTGATGGCGGAGAATACAGTCCAAATAACAAATACATAATCGGCAATGATAGAACTACCCTTTTGAGAGTTAAATCAAGCTTTTTCACCGCAAAAATTGTGCCTGCACATATTATTGAAAGCTGTATTCCAAAGTTAAATATTAGAACAAGAATACTCAGAACAATGGGAAAAGGCTCCATATTTTCGGTAAAGTTGCCAATTAACTTGTTAAGTAGTACATAGATAACCATGATACCCCAGATAGCTAACGGCAATACAACAAAGTTAATTTTTTTTAAATTTTTCATATTAGGTTCACCTGCTTGCCAAAATATAATAACTTATTGGTTGATGCGGATTGCTGATATAATCGGTTGCAAAAGGGATCCAAAGAGGGTGGATATTTGATGAATATCCAATAAATTTCCATTTCGTGTCTTCATATTGTTTAGCAACATCCGTCATGGCTGTTGGAATATTCTTTTTTGCTGCAAGAACGGCTAAATACTGCATAAAATATGCGGTTGTTTCGCATCGAGTTATCTCTTCTACATTATATAGTGATACCAATGCGAGTCACAAATGCAGTATTTCTCCCCGTATGTAAGGTTATTAGGATCATCATACACCGTATACATATAACTTGACATTCCATCTCCATGGCAAGTACAATGAAACGCATAGCAATCGTTCCTATCTTTAGCCAATGTCCCGAAAGAAACAAGGAGTTCTTTCTTTTTTTCTTGGTTAGAAACATATGACTCGGTTGTGTAGGATTTCCATACAGATGAGTAATTTTCAGCAATACTGATGAGAATATCTTCACCGTAATGATTGAAGCCCCACTTGTCTTTTAATGGCATATCCGCAATTATATCATCACTGTTAATAACATTAAAAATGCTATCGTGTGATTTTGCAACATTTTCAGAAATTGTAGTTGTCATTGGTGCTGCAAAAGTATATACGAATGTTTCGTAATCTTCATCCAATCTAGCACCAACAATATTTGCAATTCCGGCACCTCTTGAGTGACCTGTAATCCACAATGTTTTTTTGGCGGATTGATCCAGATTCTCAGCTTGAGAAAGATACTCATCAAGCAGTTTAATCACGCGTGTTGCAGCAATATCAAAGCCCATATGATTCTCTTTGATTTTCCAGTCTTCATTTTTGGGAATCAGTCCATTACCATCAAATATGCTGTCGCACCCAATATCAAAGTTGCTTGACCATTCTTCAACAGTGCCATTTGTTCCTCTGATTATCACCGCAATTATTTCCTTGATCTGCCCATTATACTTGACACGATGATGACCAAAAACTACATCTGTAATATGCTGATCATCGTATTTCTCTGCCAGTTTATATGTTACCACATCTTTCATACCATGCTTTCGCAACAAATGATCAACATAACTGTTTTCCTTTGTTTCATCAGGCTCATCTGTCAAAATCTGATTATCATAAACCAATGATGCCATCAATGCGGAAACTGTGCTGATTTTACCATTGTATTCAGTATTCTTGTTAAAGAATTGAGAATAGTCCATTGTGTAGGATATGTTCTCATACAATCCGTTATTCTTTTCAGTATTCGGATCCCATGTCACGAAAAACTGATTATTTAAGCGTTTATAGGTTTCTTCTTTGGAATCTTCTATCCCATCATAATCAGAATCGGTATTATCTGACGTCGGATCTGAATACATCTTGAAGTAGTATCCTTGTACCGTGTTAGTGCCGAGCACTTTTTTAATACCTAGCCAACCATTATCCTCCTTATCGCTGTAAAAAGGCTTCGGATTAATTTCCTCGCCATCAAGCAGTCCGTCACCATCGGTGTCTGGGTTTGTCGGATCGCAGCCCCGTAAAATCTTACCGTTCTGCAATCTAATACCAGCAGCCTCAACAGCATCTGGTAACCCATCACCATCAGTATCCGTCATATCAAAATCGCCCATATAACCGATTTCGGCAAATATATCAATTATATCAGCGGCATCCATCGCTCTGTAATACTTCCCGCCTGTTTTATCAGCAATATTTTGAAGTATCGTATCGTTTGCCGAACCAAAACCAACCGTGTAAACTTCAATATACTTATCATTGCACATCTGAATTGCAGCATTTCGACTGCTTGCGGAGTCGTTGTCGTCACCATCAGACAGCAAAATAATGCGGTTCTTATTAGCACCGTTTGTTATTTTTTCAGCACTGTCTATCTGTTTTATTGAAGCGTTAAGAGCGGCACTGAAACTTGTTCCGCCATTGCAGTACATCTTCTGAAGTGCAATTTTAAGCGATTCTTTGTCCGGTGTCATTGGAGCAGCAGTATTCGCTCTGTCGGTGAAAAGCACAATTGATGTTTCATCATCTGAATTCATATACTTGATAAAACCTTCAGCCGCAGTTATCCGATTGCAGGTATAGGGGTGTAGTGCATCATATGCAGAGTTAATACCACTTTTTATGGATATATGGTCATTCCAATCCATGCTCCCTGAACAGTCAATTGCAAGAACTGTATTATATTTTACGGGAACAGTTGGTGCGCCCGAAGCACCACCGGTGGGATTATAGTCAAACTCCACCGCCCACGCCTCAAACCACTTGTACTTATCAATTACCATTTACTTGCTAAAATGTGTGGTTGTGATGCTTGCCGTGCCGTTTGCCTCGTTCAGCATGGTTTCAAGCTCGACAAATTCGTTATCTTCTTCATTATACCACAAAAAGAGCAGATTGTCAAACTCTGTTTCGCCTAATTTGCTCTTGTCAATGGTGAAAGTCAGAGTTGCAGTGTTAAATTCCGATGTTGTTTCAATCTCAAACGGCTCGCCGACAAGACCAACGACGTCCGTGCAGAGAATGTCCGTATTCATAACGCTCTCAACAGAGGTGGTCTTATTGATATTGCCTGTGCATTCCATATCAACGATAACTTCGGTTACGGCGCAGTCTTCATTCTTGACCTTATTGAGTATAAGTCTGCTGAAACTTTTCCTTGCTGTCGATAATACCATCACCGTCTGTATCTTGTACCAAAGGATTTGTACCGAGAGTTATCTCGTCACCGTCGTCCAAACCATCTCCGTCTGTATCGGCAACAAGCGGGTCTGTTTCATATTTATTAACCTCATCACCGTCAGACAAACCATCATTATCGCTGTCGTCTATGTAGGGATAAGTATTATTCAGAAACTCTTCAAGGTTAGTCAAACCGTCCTCATCAAAGTCTTCATCGCCGTCATTCACGCCATTTTCATCGGTGTCAGCCATAGTCGGGTCGGTGTATGTAACAAATACCTCGTAATAATCGCCAAGCCCGTCGCCATCTGTGTCGGTGTTATTAACATCGCTGCCGAGATACTCCTCAATGCTGTCGGGCAGTCCGTCGCCGTCGGTATCAGCAAGCTTCGACCAGTTATCAAAATCCTCAAAGAAATCGGGAAGACCGTTCTCGTTTTCATCTTTCATATACTGCCACTCATCTTTTGGGATATTCAGCGGCTCGGAAACTGTTCCGACAAAATCTGCAACACTACTGCTGTAATTTGAGTTCACACTTGGGCAGTCGAATGTTATGCTGTCGGCAATGATGACAACATTGTTGAGATTAAGGTTCTGTGCTGTGATAACAACATCACCGAACGGAGCATACACCAAACCGTTAAGGTTTACATTGGTGCTGTCAATGACAATATCTCCGTACTTTGAGTAAATCACGGAGTCGTTTGTATTCTTAACCTCGCCGTTCAGAGAAACATCTTCAAATGCTTTCAAAGCAGTATTGATGTTTATGTTTCCTGTTAATTCAGCCTCGCCGAGAACCTCGGTGGGCGTGTTTATGTTGATATTAAGCTCATCAAGAACATAGTCCTCGGTATGTTCTTCAACATTGTTTCCGGAAAAATATTTGGTGTCAATCTTGTCAAAGATATAAATCATATCCTGACCTGCATTCTCGGTTTTGGTGCCGTTTACATTTATGTTGCCGCCGGTTACGATTGTACCGTTCGTGCAGACGTTACCGTTCACGCAGAAATTTCCTGCGGTTGTTGTAATTGCGCCCTCGGCTTCCGAAGCCGCAAAGAGTGTGTAAGGAAATGCGATATTTTCTTCCGCTGACGCCGTAACCGATGAAATCATCGAAACGGACATAGCAGCCGCAAGCGTGGCAGAGATTATCCTGTTGATATGTTTTCTCATTTGTTACCTCCGTTATTTTTGCAGAACTTCTTCATCGTTTCAGGAACTTCGGGCTGGTGAAACCAGCATACGCAGGCACTCTGTGCCGAAAACGCTCCAAGAGCCAGCACAAATGCCATAAGCATTTTGCAGGCATTAGTAAGGATTTTTTTAGTCTGTGTCATAATTCATATCAACTTTTCATATAAATTCGCCTTATCTTAGTGTAAGGCTTATGTCTATTTTTGTATAAAATCAACGAAAAGTCAATACCAAATGTTTATTCCGCAGGTTTTCTTGTCTATTCGGCATTGACTTGCGGAATAAACATAAAAACTTGCGGAATAAGCAAAGGGTATTGATTTCTTTCTCATACCATGCTATCTTTTTAATGGAGGGATAGATTATGATAAAGAGGCTTTCGGAGAAAATTGCAGATAAAATGAGCTGTGAGGGAATAATTCAGTCCGAGGATATAGCTGCATATTCATACAGCATTGAAATCACGCTGGCTACAATAATAAATTTCATCTCAATAGCAGTGATTGCTATTTTATTCGGTCGTTTTGCTGAGATGATTATGTTTGTAATAGGTTTTGTACCGCTCAGAATGCTAAAGGGCGGGTATCACGCAGATACCCATTTAGGCTGCATTTTGATACTAATTTTGTGTGCAACATTGCTAATGCTGTTGATTAAGTTTGAGTTGTGGTTTTATTCAATACCAATCCTTATTGCCGCCACAATATACCTATTTATTTCGCAAGGCAAAAATTCCAACCAACTGATTACTGAGAAAAAGCAGAAAAAGTTCAATATGACAGCGAGAGTTATTATTGCATTGTATGCGGTTTTCTGCGTGATTATCGCACTGATTTGGAGATTTACTCCGATAATTTTCGCTTTACTGTATGGGGTTGGCATTGCGGGAATATCTTTGTTTGTAAGCAAGCATATTCATAAACAAATTACAGAATAAGATGATGATTTATAATAAAAGACAAGGCGTTGGTTCAACCCCAACGCCTTGTTTTTGTTCCTGCAGCTTGCTCCGACAGCAGATTTTCTGCTCCGAGCTGCGGCGTTTTTTTCTTTTTCAACTCTGCAATCACTCGTACTGCTTATTGCACTCATCAAAATACTTCGCACTTGACCTTGTGTTCTCCGTCACTTGATTAAGCAAGAACTGCATATACGCCGACACAAGTATCTCGTCCTTCCTCTCATCGCCTGTGTGGATAATCTCCGCCCATTCTTCTTGAGTAAGCTCAACTTTATCAAAATACAGGAACAACGCTCCGAGAATACTCTCCGCAAGTTCGCCATCGTCATTCTCCTCGTGACAGTAGAAAGCGTAGTCCTGCTTGAGTTCGGAGAACAGATGATTGATTATGGACAGCTTGCCGTAGTCCCTGTTCTTGACAAGTTCGGCTAAATATTCAACAGCAGTATCGGACAGCCCCGTGAAATCGCAGACTGTTTTCGTTTTGCCTTTCGTTGCGGTCGTGTTCGTCTTACCGATAAGGTAGTCCGCCGATACATTCAGCACGTCGGCAATCCTTGAGAGAATTTCGATATCGGGCATACGGTTATTATTCTCATAGTAACCGACCGTGCTTTTTGAAATCCCGACTGCCTCGGCGAACTGCTCAATCGTATAGCCGTTTGCCTTTCGCAGCTCCTTCAGCCGTTTTCCGAATACCTCAACACAGGTGTTTTTGCTTTCCATAACGCCAAATTTCCTCCTCTTTTGAATATAAAAAGACTATATTTGTGGAATTACAGAAAATATCCCACAAACGCCTTGACAATGTGATTTTGAAATGCTATAATCAGTATCACAACCACGAAATCAATCTTTATTATCATAATACCACAATAATGATGATTTGTCAAGTGGATATTTCAAATAGTGGGGAGGTGAAAGAATGATTAAGAAGAACGCAGATATTCGCAAAGCCGCAAAGGAAAGCGGCGTGTTCCTGTGGGAAATTGCGGATAAACTCGGAGTATCAGAGCCTACGGTGAACCGCAAACACGATGTTTGCGCAGTTTGCCCAAAAGGCGGCACGGACGCCGCCAACAAAGGCAAACAGGAGGTATCTTCGCAAGGAAATGTCCGACAGCCAAAAGGCGAAATTCTATTCTTCGATTGAGCAGGTAAAACTCGAACATCAGGCAGAAACAGCGAACGACTAAAGGCGGCACACGGCGGAATATCGGATTAGTGGACAACGCATTTATTGCAAATCTGAAAAAAGAATGTTGGGGTTGATTGTTGCTTGCTAAGCACTGCCGTGTGTATTTTCTTTTTCAGCTTTGAAAGGAGGAACACAATGATTTCCTATGCGCCCTTTTGGAAAACACTTAAAAGCAGATACACCACATCAACATACGAACTGATTAAACACGACGGTATCAGCAGTAGCACGATACACCGACTGCGGCACAATCTGCCTGTTGACACGAAAACACTCGACAAACTTTGCACGGCTCTCTACTGCTCAATCAGCGATATTGTCGAACACATACCCGACAGAAAATAATCGGCTGAATGACTACGCTCAATGCCAACGTTGAAACAGAGCATACTCAACGAAACGACTATGCTCCCGACAAAATCGAAAAAGTGCGTACTCGGTAGAACGACTATGCACCCGACAAGAGCGGAAAACGTGCGTAGTTGACACGACGACTATAAAGCGGATTTTCAATCAGAAAAGCCATTTTGGTTCTTGAGCATTTTGCGGGATTTTTTTGCTAAAACAGCAAGGGGTTTGGGGAATGTGTCCCCAACTCAATGTGATAAAGATAGGCTCGCCCTGTCTTTATCACTATTGAGTATAGTAACAAGTACAGCACAATGGTAAATAAGCCATAATCACCACAAACATCATCAGATTCCACGCAGTGAGGAGGTATAATATTGAGTGAAGCAAACAGCAACTCCCTGTCAATTTCGTTCCGAGTTGACAGCGGGATAATCGATCACAACAACCGTTCCATTATCG
>DAIOXG010000107.1:0-8078 GCA_036758085.1 Prevotella sp.
TGCAAAACACCCTTCACAGGAATGATGAATTTCTCTCCACTATAATATTTATACTTAGGATTATAGTAATTCTCTTTCCAGGTATTCACAACACTTGCCGATTCATGTATAAGTTTTTTATCAACATTATAATGCTGATAAGCATGTCTACCCTCATGTATGATAGTTTCTATTACATCATTGTAATCATCCAACTTATTTGAAGCAACATATAGGCTGTTCAGAGCAATCTTATTGTAGTAACTGCTTTGATAACCGAATACAGAAGCCTTCATACTCTCAACCATAATAGGAAGAGGAGGACGATGCTCTATAGCTGCAATCTGTCGTTCTATAGTATTAAGAAGATTCTTGCGCTCCTCCAACGACAATTTTTGCCAATTCTCATATTTCAAGCTTTCCATACCGCTCAAGTATTCCGCGATATGTTCTGTCATTTCGGAATCGTGCAGTACTTCTTGTTTTTCAAAACGCATTCTCCGGAATTTCTCAAACAACAAAAATGCATCTGACTTTGTCTCCACATTCTCTTTTCCGATTTCAAGAGATTCTTTAGTTTCTTTATTTTCAACCGGAGTTAATGGTTTTATTTCCAGAGATTGAGATAAACTTTCAGCATTTACATTCTCAATCTTATCTTTTTCAAACGATTCTATTCCCATAACCCTAACCTTTACTGTAATTACTACCACAACCTATAGAACATCTGCAGCCGTCGCGATTGTAATTGCTGCCACAGCCAATGGAACATCTACATTCCACCCTACTATAATTGCTGCCACATGTTGAAGAGCAACGGCATATACTATATTCTACCAAGTCTACATTTTCTGCCAAATCTTCATTTTCTTTTATTTCCAAAGGTTGAATCTCATTGGCATTCTCTATTGTAACAGACTCTAAAGCTTCCAGCTTATTCAGAGTCTCTAATGAATTCTTTTCCATAGTGCTTTTAGTTTATTTATAATGATATGGAATATATCAACTTTTCTATCATATATGTCATTATGCTGTCTTTATTCTTTAAAGCCAACAAATATTGCAAGCGACAGTTTGCACAAAAGACTATTTTGAAAGCTGCGCAATGAAACGGCAGCGGTTCTGCAACATTGTTATTGCATAAGAAATTCATACCTGCACACCTGTTGCACAAGTTTACTAAGCCACACTGCCTACAACTATCTGATATGAATATCGAATGTTCAGAGAAATTTATTTGTTGTCCTGCCTTTGCTTTTTCTTTATCACCTGCTATTGGTGAGAACAAATGACAGGCATATTCCGAGCCGTCAAAATCAACGCATAAGAAATGTTCTCCACAAGAACAACACTTCTCGCTCTTTTCCAATTTAAAAACGTCATCCAAATTAAGATTAAGCAATGACACCCTTGGTTTTTGTGGACAATCCACATATTCATCCACCAAAATGTTCAACTGCTCTTTCAATACCACCAATGATTGTTTGCTCCAAACAGCCTTGTCTCCCATGGCAAGATCAGCTACAACATCATTAAAACCTTTATCAAACAGAAATCTCACTCCTTTGGCAAGGTTTTCTATCGTTTGTGGAGATACAGTCATCTTTACACTCTGTTCCGGCCAAGTTTTTGAGAAGAAGTCTATATCCACATTCTTAAAAGAATCTGACCGATTGATATTTTGCATAAAATTGTCACCGTCAAAACTAAGCCCAAGACAGAACCGGTGTTTATTTGCCAACAACCAAGGTTTCATTTCTGAAGTCAACAATGTGCCATTAGTTGGAGCATACAACATTTTCATTGTTTTGTTGAAATACTGTTTCCACGACCATTCCGCCACTTCCTGTATCATAGGAAAAACCATTAGCGGTTCCCCACCCATAAATTGCACTTCAAACGATTCATACTCATCATCAAGCTTCTCTACTTGTTTCTGAATATATTCTTTCGCCTTGTTTGCGCTCATTTGGTAAAAAGTCTGCTTTGGTTCATAGCAATAGCTGCAATGAAGGTTGCATTTGTATGTAACCAAAAGCATTATTGTCTTAGTCAGCCCTTGCATACAAAATAAGATAATAGAATAGTTACTGCTTCTTCCCGTTTTCCACTTCTACAAATAATCCGTCGGGAGAGAACAACATCCCATTAAGCATTTTACCTTCTTTCCATGTACCTTCAAACCATTTTCCGTCAGTCCAATAGTATTTGCCATACCCTTCGAACTTACCGTCAACAAGTTCGCCATCATACTTGTCTCCCGACTTCATACTATATACACCACGCAGCATCTTGTCATATTGCCATAGACCATGGAACACATTGCCTGTAACAAAAACAACAATGCCATCGCCACAGCGAACGCCTGCTTGCCACTGCCCTACATAAGTAGAATGGTCGGCAAATACCATTTGACCCGCACCTTCAAACTTTCCATTCTCAAAATCGCCTTCATAATAAGAGGTATAAGAATCATATTCCTCATTATAAAATGAGTATTTACCCTTGCCATGCATCACTCCATCCTTCCAACCACCCTCATAGCGGTCTTGGTTGTCAAATGTCATAATGCCAAACCCATTAGGCTTGTTGTCTACCCATTCTCCTTGGTATTCATTTCCTGAAGGAAACTTAACACGCACGTTTTTAGTTATATTCTCCATAATTGTTGGTGTTTATTCTTTTTTGTTTTCATTTATTTTTGCCAAGAATATATCTGCAGCATTTGCTGACATTACATCAGCACTATTTAGACCAGCCAATATAGCCTGACCTATAGACAGTTTCGGAATGACTTTCTGCTGTTCATCAGTGAGCCCTATCGACTGGCCAATCATATTGAAATCATCAGCAGCTACAATTTTGTGTATAACCTTGATGTTGGTATTCTTTATAGCATCCTCAATAAGTCTCGATGGCACCTGATCGACAATCATGACTCCTTGCCCATAAGCCCTGACTTCTGACAATATATTGGCAAACATCTGGTTAGAACGATACTGCGGCAGTTCAGGACTATCACATCTTAACATAACACGATGCGCTTCCTCAACCACAACAAGGTGCTTGCAAATATTGTCATTAAACGAATACCCTTCGACTTCTGACTCTGCTTGACGATACTCATACAAGAATTGCAGCAATAATGCCATGATAAAAGCCTTGTCTGAATCATCACCTGCATACGAAAGATTGACAATACAAGGTGAATCAAACAGTTCTTTCCAACTGAGTCCTTGCAGTCGCTCATTGTTTAGAAGTTTTCTCTTCCAACCATATTTCATACTGTTGAAACGCGTCCTTATAGCAGCAGAGATATTCATTGTGTTTTCTTCGGCATATCCCAAATCCACCATCATATCCTTTATACATTTGTTATTGATATCCGTCAGAGTAGGAAATCTATCAGGATATGATGATTGCTCTTTTTCGGTTATCCACATCTTGTCAATGTATATTTTATAGAGCAACCTTTCTATAACAGTAGGCAAAATCTCCTGTGTTGGGAAAGCTGCAGCCAATACCGATTTAAGTTTGTCTATATGCGACAACACTTTATAATCATAGTTTTCATTTATACGAATAACCTCAAACGGATTTAAGCACAATTCGTCGGGCCTTACCTGTCCCTTGGCATAGAAATCGCATCCTGGAATAAAAATTCTTATAGGTTTCTTTTGCCTGTCCTTTGGTGCTGTTTTATTGTATTCCTCAACATGTTTGTTGTATTTCACAGCCCAATCCACATATTCCGTCTTTGCTGGTTCTATAACCATGAGTGGCTTATCTTCCTTCAAGAAACCATCCAAAACCCCTAATACAGTATTTGTCTTGCCACTACCATTTACTCCTACTACCAAAGCATGCCGGCAGAAAGTGTTTACTGGTACACCTACTTTTATTTCCGATTCTTTTCGATTATAAAGCAGGTGGCCTAAAGTCATTATATTTTCTTCTGGCTTGAAGCCTTGAGGTGTCATGCTGAAATCCGGCCAAACATCATTGACACTTATTCCTGGCAAAGAACTTGTAGGGAAATTTACATAACATGAAAGCTCCTTTGTTGTGAGCAATGTTGTGAGATGCGAGAACTCCTCTCCAAACGGATGAATAAAAGCCTCGTTCAGATAACCCTCATCTTTATTCTCTGAATAATTGGCGGTAACGAGTGGCATTCTTACAAATCCCTCTATACTTCCACTATTCTCATCCTCGAACAATAATGATACATCATGCACTCTTATTGGTTCATACACCGACTCCATTCCACTCAACACCGACTTCACTTGCATGGCACTTGACCCCTTGTCGTCAACAGAGGTAAACAAATAACAACCAACCTCCCACATTCCTGTGGCCTTGCCCTCTTCCATTCGCGAAGAATATTTCTTAATATGTTCCACAACAGCCTCTACATGTGCGTTAGTCACTGTTTGAGAAATTGATTTTGAATAGCTTTCAGAATATCCATAACTATCCGACTCTGTTGTAGCATTAGCCTCTGCTCTATTTCTTTGTTGCGGTGCACTCTTTGGAATTAGTCCTTTAGCCACACACTGTTTATGTATGCTCCCTCCCATTTGCAAGGCATTAATAGCTCCAGACAATCGTGGCATAGACCTAACAATATTAGCTGTAGCCGACACAGCGTTGTCAAAATTCTTTGCTGCAGCAGGAACCAATGCCAAGGCTGGAGGGTAAATCAAAGCCGTCACTATGGCCAGACCTGTAACACCAACTATCATACGAGTGGCATTTTCTCCGTTAGCATTGCCTACTTGTTGGGTTATAGTCTCTGTTATTGTTTGCGAAGTAGTCTTTGAGAAAGTACTGTTCTTGCCCTGTTGAATGTTTTCAGTAAGCGAGAAATTCTTGAAAGATTCCGTCTGGCTCTGTATCTCTCGGCATGTATTCAGAACTCCATCTATTCGTGTTGACGAAACGGGGTTGGCAAGAACCAGATATGCAGCCTTGTCCTGTCCTTGCAGACCACTTACAATCTGATTAATGCCTTGGGCATAACTGTCTTTAGCGTTTATAGTTGGCACACCCGTGAAAGCATAACAATTATTATAATCATTACCATTGACAAAACTCCTTAACGAAGTGTCTGTCTCGTCGGTCTTCTTTGTTACAACGCCTTTCCAGTTAGAGGTTATAAACTTCTGCACTCCATTCATCTTGCCGATGTTCTTCAAGCCCAAATACATCTTGAAGATTCCATCTTCAAACAATATAAGGAATGCCAACTGAGTATTTGGAAGCTGGCAAGAGTGAAGAATTGTTTGCATAGCCTCAAAACAATTCTGCTTACTGTCTTTTGCAAAATTGCCTACTTGTTCCACTCTTAGCCACTTAAATCCAGTAAGACTATGGTTTATTTCGCCAACCAACTCCAAGTGGCATAAACTCTCATTGTTGGAAATTTGATCAAGAAATTTACGCTCAGTAGAGTACGATAGCGTTTGAGCAACAGTTGTAGCCGCAGCTATCTTGCTCATTCCCTCCAATTGAACCGGTATCTGTTGAGTCGGCTCCACTATTTCATTGCGATTGACATCAGGCATAGTATATTATTTTTTAAATCTGACATGTGATGTACTTAACACTTTCTTTGTAGAAATCACGCACCTTTTGCTGACATACCTTAATGATGTCGTCAAACTCATCGTCAATAGTGAAACCTTGAAACCAAAGGTCGATATATTCCGTTACCTGTTTGGCAAGTTTATCCAGCAATTTCGTGTCATTACTTCTATCCTTAACCATCGACTCTGGTTCTGAAAAAAATGAAAACAGTCCATTCTCCTTTACTACCTTCTTATAAATCCTATACAGATTGGATTTCAGCATCTGATTCAAATCTTCTGTTATGGCAACATCATACTCACAGTTGAATTGTATTTTGCCAATAGGAGCATTGAAACCGAAATAAAGCATAATGATTTGTTCCAGCGATTTGTTAACCGCCTCTGACACTTCTTTTTCTATACACTGATTGATAACCTTGTTTACTTCTTCATAATGACTTTGCCAATAATCCAATTTATGCATCAACTTCTCATGAATGTCCTTTATTGTTTTCACTCCATCTTGGGTCTTCCATTCATCAACCATTGATATCAAAGTGTTTGCATACAATCTTGTAGACTTTATTATCTCTGTTTTTATTAAATCAGGAATGCTTTCTATAAGTATCTGCAACTTAGAAGGATCCCCTTCTTGTTCATTCACTAAATCCAAATACCCCATAATGGCAGTTCCACGAGATATACTATATGAAGAATCTTGGTCTTTCACACATTCACGTTCGGTCAATCCATAGCAGTCCAACACAAGTTCATTGTAGAATGACATTTGCGAAGCTCCACCTGTAAGAACTACCGCGTCCACTTTTCCGTAAGTCTCAACAAAAGAAGAAATATCATTTCTAAGTTTATTCTTATATTCTACACTATTATTATCTTGCGAGTCAAGTAATCGTTCAAAATCTGCACCTTTTAATTTCAAGTTTGATGTGCCTTCTATTTCATCAGCACTCAATTCTTCCCAGTCAACTTGACATCTCAGCACTATTTCATTGTTAATGCCACAACTTATTTTGTTGAAGTACCTTTCCTTGGCCTCACGCAGAAGATACAGAATTTGGCTTTTGCATGTTGGTTCAAGAACTTCATATCTCTCATATTTCACTTTGAACGTGTCATCGGTTTTCAAGAAATAAGAAAGAAGCATGCCTTCTATCCTACTTGCGCCTATCTCAAATCCATTTGTATAGGCTTTGTCTGAGCGCATTGTTATATCCAATGTGCTGCTGCCAAGGTCCAAAACAGCAATTTTATTTCCTGGCTTGCTCAATTCCGGATCCATATCATATAATCTATGCCTTGCCACAACATATGCAGCACGCGACTCTTCTATGACACCATTTATAGGCAAGCCACAATATTCTTGAAAAAACTCAAGATAGGTTTCTTGCTGCTTTTTATTCCAACCTGACGGACATGCAACAAAGTAGAGTACCCTTTTGTTTTTTAAGAACTGATTCTTTTGATGTTCAAGCAAACATTTAAAAACAGTAGTGACAAAGTCCTTGAAATACTTTTTGTTATCAGAAGTAATGGCAGGAAAGTTCTTTGAAGCACACATTGGTGCTTTGAAATAAGCTCCAACCTGAAGAAAGCGAAACTGATAGGCATCGAAATTTAGTAGTTTGTTGCCATCTGCATCATATCCAATCATCGAAGGAATCTTTGGTTCCTTACCATTTCCTATAATATATAGATCTTTAGTTTCTATGTTAGCTGCTTTACAGTCAAGACCACCAACATCAACCATAGACACACTTGTTTCTCCATGTCCAAAATCAAAACCTATGATGTAGTCAACGTCTTTTATCATAACCTATTTGTTTTTCTTGTCTTCATTATTCTGAATGATGTATTTTTTTTGAATTTCATCTTTCAGCTTTCTACTTTCTTCTTTTTGGCTCTTTGCCGCACGCTTTAATTTCTTTTTCATATCAGGATCAGATGGGTCTATAATACCATCCTCACCCGCTATAGTAGCCAATGCTTTCAAATACACCCACCCTGCGGCCGTACATGTAGCATAATTGCCAGCAGTTAGCATCAAGCCTGCTGATACAGTGCCAAGCCCTGGTATTAATTTTAAGATAGAAAGCAACGATGCTGACACAACGGCAGAGGAAAGATTTGCCACAACTCCAGAGCCTATACTCTTCATCATGTTAGCAGTAAAGGACACGCCTATAACTGTATTGATGGAAGCATACATCTTCCATACATTTCCAATAATAACAGCCATATCAACAAATGGAATAGGTATCCATCCTGCTCCTGCCGCAATCACAGAATGACGATTAATAATCTCTGCTATCTTATCTGTCTTTGCCGTACTTGCCTGACCAAGTTTGCCAAGAAGCTCGGCTGCACTACTATCTATTATTTTAGTTACCATTTTTTTATTTTTTAGTTAGTTAATTAGAACGTTTCGCTCATCAAAGATTTTTAATATGTTCAATTTCTTTTTTGAGCTCTTGTGATATTTCAAGGTACTCCTCACATTCATCAAAGAAT
>DAIOXG010000108.1:0-8074 GCA_036758085.1 Prevotella sp.
CGAATGTCCGATAGATACGAATGTATCTGAAATCTGCGAGATGATGGGCAGAACTCCGCCGTGGGCAAAGGGGCTTCCGCTCTGTGCCGATGGGTACGAATGCAGCTTTTACAAAAAAGATTGAGGTAATATGTCCAAGAACATCTTCTGCCAAGGCTATAAGGCAGGAGGTGTTTTTGGTGTATAACAATTTTACGACCCGCATAAATGAGGTAGAGAAAAACGCTGAAAATCTGCCCGTCAGAACCGAACCCGATATACAAGCGGTTTCAAAACAGATTACGCAGGAAGAAATCCAGCGTGATTTCGATTACTATATGGCACATGGCATAGCAGAGAAGCTAAAATCTGAGGGACTTATCACAGTTGACGAATTCGACAAACTGACCGCTCTTAACCGCCGTACTTTTTTACCTATGAATGTCGAGATATTACCGAAAATACGTTGATAATATCTCGGTTTAGAGTTAATATGTCAGCACCGAAGAGAGGTGAAAAAAGTGAAAACCGTAACAAAAATTGAAGCTAACCAACGTATTACGGGTTCTGAGAAAAAGCTCCGTGTTGCGGCATACTGCCGTGTGTCGACAGATTCTGACGATCAGCTTGAAAGCCTTGCTGAACAGAAGAAGCACTATGAAACCTACATTCAGGCGCATGAAAACTGGTATTTCGCGGGACTATACTATGATGAGGGAATAAGCGGTACTAAAAAGGAAAAGCGCTCTGAACTTATGCGATTGCTTTCCGATTGTGAAGCAGGACGAATTGACTTCATCATCACAAAGTCTATCAGCCGATTTGCGAGAAATACCACTGACTGCCTTGAAATGGTACGAAAACTTCTTGCAATAAATGTAGCAATATATTTTGAAAAGGAGAATATAAACACCACTTCAATGGAAAGCGAGTTGGTACTTGCGGTTCTCAGCAGCCTTGCAGAGAACGAATCGGTGTCAATATCCGGTAACGAAAAGTGGTCTATAAGACAGCGGTTTCAGAGCGGTACATACAAAATGAATCCGCCGCCGTATGGTTACAGGTGGAACGGCGAACAGCTTGAAGTAAATAATAACCAAGCGGAAATTGTTAAGCGTATTTTTGCTGAATTTCTCTCGGGAAAAGGAGTAATGCACATTGCGAGAGGGCTGGATTCGGATAATATTGCTCCTGCCCGTGGAAAGCAATGGTGCCAGTCAAGTATTCTCAGAATTTTGAAAAATGAGAATTACACAGGAAGCACAGTTTTTCAGAAAACCTTTACAGATGAGTCTTTTCGCCGCTGCGTGAATTACGGACAGTTGGATAAGTATCTTGTTGCTGATCATCACGAGGGGATAATCAGCAAGGCTGACTTTGAATCAGCTTCTGCTTTGATAGACAGACACTCCGTTGAAAAGAATGTCACTAAGGGCAGCCACAAGTATCAGCTGCGGTATTGCTTTTCGGGAAAGATAGTCTGCGGTGAGTGCGGTGCTACGCTAAAGCACAGAACTCACAGGCTTGGCAGTGAAACGTATGAAGCGTGGTGCTGCAGCACTCACATATATAATAAGGAAAGCTGTTCAATGAAGTTCATCAGGGACGATGACATCAAGCTCGCTTTTGTTACAATGATGAATAAACTGGTTTTCGGTCACAAGCTGATTTTGAAGCCGTATTTGCTGACATTACGCAGTTCATCAACGGACAGCAGCATTCAGCGAATACAGCAGCTTCGGCTGTTGATCGAACAGAATACGGGTCAGCAGGAAACTCTCACACGGCTTATGGCGAACGGTTTCATTGACAGGGCGCTTTTCGGTCGGGAGCTGAACGCAATAATGGCTCAGACCGATGAATACCGCACTGAAATTGATACGCTCAGCAGTTCGGTCACGGGCGATGGCGCAAAGCTGAAAGAAACCGAGCGGCTGATAAAACTGGTCGAGCGTGGGAGAATGTTCACAGAATTTGACGCTGACTTGTTTTCAAAGTTAGTCGACCGCATTTGCGCATTTTCTCGCAATGAGATCGGCTTTGTGCTGAAATGCGGTCTGACGCTCAGAGAAAGGATTGGTGAGTAGAGTGGAGCAT
This sequence comes from Prevotella sp., assembly GCA_036758085.1. GTDB lineage: Bacteria > Bacteroidota > Bacteroidia > Bacteroidales > Bacteroidaceae > Prevotella. Next base: position 2,077 of record DAIOXG010000108.1, read on the forward strand.
ATTCCTTACGGCTATCGCATTGAGAACGGAAAAGCGGTGGTTGATGAAACTGCGGCAGGGCGGGTGCGGCAATTATTTGAAAACTACCTCAGCGGCGATTCGCTGAAAAAAGCGGCCGAAAACGCCGGTATCGCAGGAAATCACGGCACTATCAAACTGATGTTGCAGAACCGCCGCTACCTGGGAGATGAGTTTTATCCTCCGATAATCAGCGAGGAGATTTTTAACGCCACAGTGGAGGAGCTTCAAAGCCGTGCCGAGCGGCTCGGCAGAAACAGTCATGTAAGAAAAGAACGGTCGGTGAATATCCCTGTGCGGTTCACATTTATCAGCGCAGCGGATTATTTCGAGGACCCTGTTCAGCAGGCAGAATATATGTATGGATTGATAAAGACAGAGGTGACGAACATTGAGTAACATAACGATAATCCCGGCAAGACCCCAGCGGGCTAACTCACAGCAAAATGAAACGGAAAAACCAAAGCTGCGAGTGGCTGCGTACTGTCGCGTCAGCACGGACAGCGATGAGCAGGCGACCAGCTACGAAGCCCAGGTGTCGCATTATACAGAGCAGATCACCCGAAACCCCGAATGGGCATTTGCGGGTATTTATGCCGATGATGGTATCTCCGGCACGAATACCAAAAAGCGTGAGGAATTCAACCGTATGATAACCGACTGTATGGACGGCAAAATCGATATGATTATCACAAAGTCCATCAGCCGATTTGCACGAAATACGCTTGACTGTCTTAAATACATACGTCAGCTTAAAGAACGTAATATTCCCGTATTCTTCGAGAAAGAGAACATCAACACCCTGGACGCAAAAGGCGAGGTTTTGCTTACGATAATGGCTTCGCTTGCACAGCAGGAGTCTCAGTCGCTCAGTCAGAATGTGAAACTCGGCTTGCAGTTCCGCTATCAGCGTGGGGAAGTGCAGGTCAACCACAGCCGTTTCCTCGGCTACACCAAGGACGAGAACGGCAGGCTTGTAATTGATCCGGAGCAGGCAGAGGTAGTGCGGAGAATTTACCGTGAGTACCTTGAGGGTTACAGCACCGATAAAATCGCCGCCGGCCTGGAGCGTGACGGAATACTCACCGGCGCAGGTAATCCTCGTTGGCACACAAGCACGGTAGCAAAGATACTGCGCAACGAAAAGTACATGGGCGATGCACTTCTTCAAAAGACATACACGGTGGATTATCTTTCCAAAAAGCGCATAAAGAACAACGGAATAATGCCGCAGTACTATGTCGAGAACGACCACGAAGCAATTATTCCAAAAGAGATTTTTATGCGGGTGCAGGATGAACTTGTGCGCCGCAGGCTTGTAAAGGTCAGTCCGAATGGGAGAAAGCACGGTTTCAGCAGTAACCATGTGTTTTCACAGATGATAGTCTGCGGGGAGTGCGGCGAACTGTTTCGCCGTGTTCACTGGAACAATCATGGCTGCCGCTCAATTGTCTGGCGGTGTCTTAGTCGGTTACAACCGACTGGAGTGATTTGCCATGCCCGTACGGTAAACGAGGAAGTGCTGAAAAATGTGGTCGTGCAGGCATTCAATGAGCTCATCGGCAGCAGAAGCACCTATTAAAAACGGCTTCGGGATAACCTTGCAAGGGTACTTTGTGGGTATGAAGACGAGCAGGCTTTGGAGATAGACAAGCGGTTGGCTGAACTTCAGCAGGAGCTTATCAACCACGCTTCCCGCAAGGAGGACTACAACGACATCGCCGATGAGATATTCCGGCTTCGTGAGATGAAACAGAAGAACTTCACCGACACCGCCGTCCGTGACGAGCAGGTCAAGCGTATCAATGAGTTAAACGAGTTCATTGAGCAGCAGGATTCCGAGCTTACCGAATTTGACGAGAGCCTTGCCCGGCGGTGGCTTAAGGAGATTGTCGTCTGGGACGATAGGGTTTCTGTGGAGCTGAAGTCGGGGGTTATTATTGAGATTGAAATATGATTTTTGAATATGTACGAACCCCTCTCAGCTGTAATGGTCGGGAGGGCATTTTGTTACTTTCAGCAATTGATTCCTTTTCTGAAACACCATAATAAACAATCTTCAACATATCTCAAAAGCAAAAGTGCATCCTCTTTGCTTACAACATCTTCATGATGGGTTCCGAGTCCTGACATTGCACTGTACATAGTTTGAAATAATCTAAATCTATTAGCACCTTTTTTATTATCAAGCCAATAAGTATATATTTTCTTTATTGATGTTAACTGTGCTCCATTATCAGTTATTGTTTCACCAGTTGCAACGAGAATGCCTTTAACATAATCGCTATTTGTTGTATCTAGTTTTTTGAAGAAGTTCTCAAGTAATGACCTACAATTCTCAATGCAGCTAACATACTGACCAGAGCCAAAATTAGAGATAGCTTCATTATATAGAACTATTAAGTCTGGATGATGAACATTTAGCATTGAGTGTAAGTAAGAGATGTCTTGATTTCTTTGCTGAACACCACCTGTCGTAGGTACGATCGAGTAATGCTTTGTTTTATAATTAAAGTCATCGTTTTCAATTTTAAACATCAACTCGTATCCTATTACCTCCAGATAATTTGATAGCTGCTCAAATAGTTTATCTTCTATATTATAAATGCCATCAAGTATAAGATTTAAAAATCTTAAAAGGGCTTCCTCATCTGATTCTATTTTTTTACAAATAACCATGCAAGCATATTCTGGATTATAGTTATCATTGTCATTTCGATAGCCCCTGTTGAACCAATATGGGCAAAATTTATCACCATAGTCTTTCAAGAATGATGATAAACCAGCTTTCAATAATAGTATCTCTCCATCATCGTTATTATCAATCTGACGCCTCATTAGTTTTCCAAAAATACTATAAATATTTGAACGAGCTATCCTGTCTTTTGTATCAATTAAATTGCTCAATATAAACACCTCCAAATTAATATGCAATATTTATTTTTCCAGAAATCAAAAAGGAATTAGTTATTAGCGCCTGTTCATCATAAATATTATTTTTGTTATAAAAGGAGCCCATCCACACCAATTCATTTTGAAAAACATATAACAACAAATCAAATGATGAACTTAGCAATTTGTTCTCAACAACAGCTTGAGAAGATAAAATGAAAGCTTTTATATACTTTTTTCCTTCTCTTATAGCAGTTGTAATTCGGTGATTTCCATCAATAACAAGTTCTTTGTATGTTTTTCCTATCATAAATGGAACTATAATTATTGGCTTGTCATTTTCTACGTTTTTTTCTGTTTCAGTCCAACTAATGGTTCTATGTGAAGTGAATTCGCCAATTTCTATATCTTGTGCATCGGCTTCGCTAACATTGTTAATCTTTAACATCTGAATAATTCGTGAAACGCGAAAATGAATATACATATCATTTGTTTTCATTTTCACTAATGCTTGGAATATTTCAGGTGCTTCAAGTTTTTCCTTTAATAGTAGTTCTCGATTATTAGGATCAAAATATGAACTCACTGAAATTGAATCTGCATTCATAAGTTCATTAACCCATGTATCAACATACTTTTGCTGAATAGTCTTATCGTGAAATATATTCAATTCCATTAATTCATTTCTCATTTTCTGATAATCTATAGAATACTTCTGTCCAGTTATCATATTAATAGGCATGATGTGTTCTCCTTTTCAAAACATATTATGCGAACATAACTTCTTTACAAATAAGTGATGAAATAAATATCATATTGTTACAGCTTTCCCGCCCACCATCACACCACTTTCGCACACCCGACCCACGCCCCGTGTATCGCTGCGAAACTGCTGTCACCGCAGACATATTACCCTATACGCCAAATCACCATATTACACCAAAACAGTGCAGTCGGCCCAATACGCACAAACCGCACCGTTAAGCCACATACCCGGATTTACTCTGTTTTCTTTGACATCGAAACCACGCACTCAACGTGTCTCGTATGCGGGAACATATCGAACGGCTGGATATCGGTTATATCGTAATATTTCGCGAGCGTTTTGAGGTCGCGCGAAAGCGTTGCGGGATTGCACGAGATATAAACAATCCGCGCGGGCTGAATTTTCAAAAGCGAATTGAGAAACTTCCTGTCCGCGCCCGCTCTTGCCGGGTCCATAAAAACAACGTCATAAAACGTGCCGTTTTTCGCCTTTTCACGGAGAAAATCCCCCGCGTCCGCCTTGTTGAACGCGATTTTCCGCGTTAATCCATTTTCAGCGCAATTCTTCACCGCGTCACGAACCGCCGCCGCATTATACTCAACGCCCTGCACCGATTTAACGTAATCCGAAGCGATAATTCCGATTGTCCCGACGCCGCTGTACGCGTCGAGAATATTATCCGTTTTGCGAAGATTTGCCTCATTTATCGCGTAATTATAGAGCTTTTCCGTCTGAACCGAATTTATCTGATAAAATGAACGCGGCGATATCCGAAACTTCTTCCCGCAAAGCTCGTCGACAATGTATCCGTTCCCGAAAAGCACATCGTCGTTATCGCCGAGCAGGAGCATTTCGGGATTTGTATTTACGGAAAATGTAACCGTTGTTATTTCGGGGAATTTCTTCACAAGCGCGGAAACAAAATCGCGCTTTTTCGGGAACATATGGCTTGCGCCGACCAAAGTCACGAGAATTTCACCGCTTTTCTTCCCGACGCGAACAAGAACGTGCCGCAAAAATCCGCGCCCCGTTCCGATATCGTAAGGCTGAATTTTAAACGAACGCAGAAGTTCTCTTATGCCGACGATTATTTCGTCCGCTTTTTCATCATTCAGAAAACACCTGTCAACGCCGACAATTCCGTTTCTCGCGGACTGAAAAACGCCCGAAATAATCCTGCCGTTTCTGTCGCTTCGGAAAACCGCCTGAACCTTGTTGCGGTAGTTGTAGGGATTTTCCATAGGAATAATCGGATTAACCTTTCCGAAACCGCCAAGCAGCTTTTCAGCGTCCTTTTGCTTATACTCAAGCTGCTGCGCGTAATTCATATTTGAAAGCTGACAGCCGCTGCATTTTTTCGCAACGGGACAAGTCTTGTTTTTCATAATATCCTCGCTTTCTATGTTGTGAAATCGTGTTTTCATTAAGGCAAATCAAATTTAATTGTCGAAATTCTGTTAAAATCATTATACCATAAAAGCGAAGCGTTATGGTATAATTGTCCGATACACACGGAGCAAATCCTTGATTCGCGTATGTGCGAGGACATTTTGATGTATAATAAACGCTTGAGTTTATTATACCATAATTTCGCAAAATCTTCAATACTTTAGACAGCAATTTTTGTGTAAAAGCCCGATAACGAAAATCGCCCCCGAATATTATCGGGAGCGAAAATCAAATTACAATTTACAACCGCTTTTTTAGTCAAATTTCATTTGGCGAAGCCTCGCCGATATATCGCTGTGGTTATAGCGTAAGCGCATACTCGCTCGCATACATTTTTTGCAGCTGCGCCGTTGAGTTATATTGCTCGCCGACGCAAAATTCTTTCGACCAAGTCATATAATAAGCCCAAGGCGTATGCGACCGCTCAAGCGATTCAATATCGGGAATATATCCGACTTCCGCAAGAGCGGCAGCTTTATTTTTTGTTGTCGCGGCAACAAGCTTGTCGTAGTCCTCGCGGTAATCTGTTTTTGCATATTTTTCTAAGGCAACACCGCACAATTATCGGCTCCGCCTTTTTCATTCACTCACTTGATTTTTTTCCGCCATATTGCCCGAAAACTCCTCGAAATACATCAAGTATTCCTTCAAAGCATCTCAAATCCGCGAAGGAGAGGTTCTTTTCCCGTTTTGCTTTTAATATAGTCAATTTCTTCCATTGGATTTGTCTGGGTATGCTGTCCTGTGTTGATTGCTTTTCCTGCGGTATCCGAAAGGAAATTCAGAAGCGCTTTTGCTTTTTCTGTCGCGTTGGAATTAAGGTAACACCGCACAATTAGCGGCTTCGCCTTTTTCATTCACTCACTTGATATT
>DAIOXG010000109.1:0-8019 GCA_036758085.1 Prevotella sp.
CCCTTGTCGTCAACCCATGGCACACGGAATGTGATGATACGCTCCGGCTCCACGATGCGCTCGATTATTTTTGCTTTTTCAAACTCTGGATGCTGGTTATACACATCCTTGATGGAGATAAGAACTTCCTTTACTGCCTGTAAATACTCCAACTCGCCCGGATGCTTCTGCTCCAGCTGTTGCATTATTTTCTCCACTTCCATAGTAATGTATTTTTTAAAGGTTATATTATATATATATGTGTTATTATCAAAGTGATTATTATCACATGGCAAATGTAGACATTATATCGATACGTTCCAAAGAAAATCAGAATTATTTTCCTCTTTAACTTTCATTTTGTTAAAAGGCAAAGAAAAAAACGGAGTTCCGTATCTGTTTTGGTAACTCCGTTTTGCGTTTTCTCGGTCTGTCGAACACTCAACTGCCTATGGTCGCATCACTTGCTGCAGATACCATGCCTGCAAAGAAGTCATGTTCAAAGTGACCACAATGTTTTTCTTCTATAAACATTTTAAGTTTACTTCCCTTCAAATAATCATTCAACACTTTTGTCATAAGCAGATCAGATACCTTTGAGTTGTTATGAACAATTTTTCTATTCTTCTTTTTTAATAATATATTTTCATAATTTTTTCCCTTTCTTTGTCAAGTTGTACACAAAAGCAATTCCAGTTATTTAATGTATTTCTGAAAAGAGAGTTGTGATGCTTCTTGTTGAGATTCTCCATACATTTCTTTGCCTGTTGACTTCCATAAAGATAATAAACATATTGAATTTTTACATATGCATATTCATTTATAAAAGATTTGTTTAAAATGGAATCACATATATTTATGTTCCTTTTCAAATAGAAAGTAATAGAATCAGAATTATTACAAGCATAGCTCTTAAGTAGATTATAATTCATCTTGTTTATGTTTGTTTCAGGCAAATCCCTTACCGATAAATACATACTTTTCATCGCATTGTGCCCATCTCCGAGGAAGAAAAAAATTGCGCTTCTGTTCTTATAACAAATTCTTAACGCATTTTTGTCTTTTTCTACAAGTAAGAGACTGTCGGAAATATTTAAAGCCTTACGCATCAAGGTTGTATCGCTTTTTAGAAAGCCGTATTGCATGCAAACGCCGAGAGAATCCCTAACGACAACGGGCGACAAGTCGTTTACCTGAAACTTGGCAGTGGAATTGTAGTCCTTTTTCAGGTCTATCGTAAATTTGTTGTCCTTGCCTATTATGGAAATGTCACCGGAGATGTCTATCTTGGTATTGCCGTCTATCGGTTTTGAAGGTAGCGGCATTACTTTGCGACTCACTATGTTACCGTTTAAATCATATGAGAACGAGACAACTCTTTGGGCAGCTATGGCTTGGGCGGAAACTGACATTGATAAAAGATTTAGCGATACAGCTAAAAACATTTTTTTCATACGATAAGAATATTACTTTTTTATATAAACTAATATTTCATTCACCTTCTCGTCTCAACACTGAATTCCTCAGCCTCGCTCCTTATCCCTCCGGCTTTCTCCGTGGCAAAGACCTTGAAGCGAGCGGTGCCGTCCTTCAGTTTGCGGTCGGCTTTCACCATGGCGGTGTAGCGGATGCCTTTGCCCGGTGCTATCTTCTCGATGATGATTGGGGCAGAGACAAAGATATGGCGGTTGCCGGTGGTCTCCACTACTGCCGGCTGCACGTTATACAGCGAACGGGTGGAGTTGTTGTAAACCTCCACGGTAACCTTGGCAAGTTCGCCCGACGATAGGGTCATGCCGTTGCCTACATACCTGACATTGCGTATGCTCAATGCCGGCATTTCTGCCTCTTCCATCATCATGGTGCCGGAATGGGGCTTGCATGCGTCTGTAGAAGCAGTAGGCGTATCACTACCGTCAAACGAGATTATGTCGTCGCCGCCATTGTTGGGGTCGAAACCGCTGGCATCACTGCTGCCAGCGTCATTATAGCCGCTACCGTCGTAAGACTGCTGACTGCTGCTCTGTTGCTGCGCCATCTGCCGGCGCTGCGCCTTGTATTCGTCGTATTTCTGCTGATTAGCCTTGTCGGCTGCATTGCCGATAATGGCTCCTGCTGCAGCACCTCCTGCCATACCGACAAGAGTTCCAATGTCGCTACCACGCGGTCCGCCGCTGATTCCACCGATTGCCGATCCGATGATACTACCCAATTGTGCACCGAGTATTCCGCCCGATGCCGTATTTTCGTTGCCTACGCCACAGCTTGAAAGCATCAGTGAGGCAGCAAGAGTCAATGTCGCTATCTTTTTCATCTTCATAATCTCCTATTCTTTATGTCTATCTTTATAAATTGACAGCAAAAGTAGAAATTATCCTTACATCATGCAAGCGGATTATACCATTAGAACATTTTTGTGTACTCTTACATTAATAATGTAGGTCAAAACAGGTTTTTCCAGGACATGGGCGGTAATATTTATTATAACTTCAGATACTATAAGAGCCATCGTAATTAACGTCTGTACTCCGTTGGACTCTTTCCTGTTGACGCCTTGAAGCAGCGACTGAAATATTTAGGGTCGGAAAATCCACAGGCAAAGGCAATCTCGCTGACACTCTTTTGCGTTGTATCGAGCAGTTTACAGGCGTGCTTAATACGTGCTTCCTTCAGAAAGTCAACCGGTGTAACACCCATTATCTGCTTCATCTTGCGCTGTAGTCCGGAACGGCTCACGGCAGCAGCCTCAGCCATATCGCCCACCCCGATATCAGCATTGGAGATATTCTCCTCAAGGAATGCCGATATGCGCCGCATCATCCGGTCGTCCTCTTCGCTAAGTTGAGGAGCCGCCGGCTGATTGCTGTTCTTGAGTTCATCTTCTTTGTCTGCATTCAGCAGACTGAGATAAGCCTCAAGTACTTCATGTTGCTGACGCTTTATCCTCCTTATATATATATAGGTGTATACCGTGCCGCCGATTATAGAGATGACAAGCAGCAGGATAAGTACGTGGGCAAATGTCGTTTCCAAGAAAGTAGGAGTAACGATGATTGTAATTTCCCGTGAGTTGTTTGTCCATATCCCATCGGCATTGGTAGACTTTACGAGCAGGCGGTAAGTGCCGGGGGCAAGATCGAGCAAGGTGGCAGAGTGGTCGGAACCGATATTGTTCCATGCCATGTTATACTCCTCTCCATCCTTCACGAGGGCGAAGGCGTATCTGATATCAGCCTCGGGAGTGAAATCGAGGGCGGCAAAAGAAAGGGTTATACTCCTCTCGCTACTGCCGAGCACCAAGGTGTCGAGGGCATTGACAGCACAGTCTTTTTCCTTTCCCTGCACACTAAGCCCCGTCAGAGCGATACTTGGCGAATAAGAACTCTTATGCAGATCCGTCGGTGAAACGGCAAACAGTCCGTCTTGCATTCCGAAGAGCCATCTACCGTCGGGCAACACTATGGGCAAAGCCTCGGAGAAGCGACATTCCGAGAGGAAGAAGCTCTTGCCGAAAGTCTCGCTGCTGCCGTTGTCTGGACTGAATATCACGATATTGTTGCTCCCCACTGCAAGCATCCGTCTGCCAAACGGCACAACAGACACAGCAACGTCGGTAGACAGTCCGCTCTCCTTGTTGAAATGGCGGAAAGAAAGTTTTGAGGCGAGCAGATTACTGTTTGTTATCATATTCACTCCCCCACTCTCGGTACTGACAAAGACACGCCCCTTATAGTCTTGGGAAATATTCATCGTAGCACTGCAGCTTAGGGCATCCTTACGGTCTGCCTCTCTTGTATGACAACGGAAGCGCATGTTCTTCACAGCGTTACCCTTTTCCAGTTTGCAAACGAGCAACCCGTCGGTAGAGGCGGCAAGCATCACGTCATGCTCCGTGATAAACAGCTTTCTCACCTTTTGCGCTGCTTTCCTTGGATAATATCTCAATCCAGAAAAAGGTTTTATCACCCTCGGTTGTGCGGCTGTAGGATTTTCCGCACAACAGATACCGCCACCCAAAGTGGCTATCCATAGTCTGCCCCAGCGGTCGGCGGCAATGTCATACACGTCGTTGCACGACAATCCCTGTATTTTCTCCATTCTGTATGGCAAGCCACCTTTAATTTCTCGGAGTCTAAACAGTCCGCCGGGCTTACTGCCAATCCATATATCTCCATTGGCAGTCTGTTTCATACAATATACCGGCACCGGCAACTTTTCCTTCGTCTTCACGATATTTCCGTTTGGCGCCAAATATCCGGCAAACGAATTGTCGCTATTGAAAATCTTTACAGCATTGTCTTCCTTCGTGGCAATCCAGTATCTTCTGTGTCTGTCTATAAAGAATGCCTTGGTCTCTATCTGCTGTGCATTGCGCATGATGCAGCCCCTTTGTTTCGGGAAATTAAGCCGATAGATACCACTTGTTGCAACGACCCACAGATTACCCTGTCTGTCGGGCATGCAGAAATTGACTGATTCGAGAAATGCCTTGTTTCCATAAGCTATTTCCTTTCCTCCGACAAGTGAATATGTCAGTCTGCCGTCATGATATACAGTCCATGTCACGCCCTGTGCATCCTTATACTTAAACGGACGGTCCTGTTTTACAGATTTTGCATTAAATCCCCTCGTTGGCATCTGCCGCCTTTGCTCAAAGCGATAGTTTTTCAGATTGAAGAGATACGCATCATCATCAACCCTACATCCTATATTGCCGTCGGCAGTCATCCATACAGAGCGGATGCGATCGGTGGCGATATCATTGCCGTCGCCAACATGCGCCTTGAACCCACGAAACTGATATCCGTCGAAGCGGCATAGTCCATTCCAAGTGGCGAGCCATATCAATCCCTGTCTGTCTTGCGTCATCTGCGTAATGTGCCATTGTGGCAACCCGTCATTCTCGTCATATCTCTGTATGCGGCATAGCGGCTGCGAGAAAGCGTCAAGACAAAAGGATAAAGTCAATAGTATGATAGTTATGAATCTCATAGTTGTTTTTTTACGAATTTGGCTACAAAATTATAAAAAATCCAAGACTATCCACTATTTCTCTATCATTTTTCAATATTCCATTTTTTATGATAATATGTATTATATCCGCCTATGATTCATGTAGGAGATATAATAAAACCGTAAAAGCGGAGGAAAGAGAAAAACTTTTAAATTTTATATTTGCAGTTAATCAATAAATTTCTAATTTTGCAGATATAAAAAGAAAAGGACTATAATCATGAGAGTGCTGATTGTAAACACAAGCGAAAATACAGGCGGGGCGGCAGTTGCCGCCAACAGACTGAAGGAGGCGCTTAACAATAACGGGATAAAGGCAAAAATGCTCGTAAGAGACAAACTGACCGACGATATTACCGTGGCAGAGATGCCAAAGACATGGCGGCAGGAATGGAACTTCCTGTGGGAACGTTTCGTTATTTATTGCCGACTGCATTTCAAACGCGACAACCTCTTCCAGATAGATATCGCCAATGCCGGCACCGATATAACGAAGACCCGCGAGTTTCGTGAGGCTGACGTTATACATCTGAGCTGGATTAACCAAGGCATGCTCTCGATAAAGAACATACACAAAATTCTTGATAGCCACAAACCCGTGGTGTGGACTATGCACGACCTATGGCCGGCATCCTCCATCTGCCATTATACAAGAAACTGCCACGGTTTTGAACATCAATGCGGCAATTGTCCGCTACTCCCCGGAGGAGGCTCGAAGAATGACCTCTCGGTAAAAGTGTGGCGCAAGAAGAAGGCAATACTCGACCGCCACAGTATTCTCTTCGTGGCTTGCAGTAAATGGCTCGCTGGAATGGCAATGAAGAGCGGACTGCTTGCCGGACAGAAGGTGCTCGACATTCCGAACCCTATCGATACCCGCATGTTCTGCCCCAGAGACCATGAGGAAGCACGCCTGCAGGCTGTGTTGCCAGCCGACAAGCGGCTAATTCTCTTCGTCTCGCAGCGCGTTACCGACAAGCGCAAGGGTATGGCATATTTCATTGCCGCCATGAACAAGATGGTGGAGGAACACCCGGAAATGAAGGAGAATACAGGAGTGGCAATACTCGGCGGACAGGCTGAGGAGATAGAAGGAAAACTGCCTTTGCCTACATATCCCTTGGGCTATGTAAACGACGAGAAAGTGATTGTCAGCATATACAATTCCGCAGATATCTTCGTTTTGCCTTCGCTCGAAGATAATCTGCCAAACACTATTATGGAGGCAATGGCATGCGGAGTGCCGTGTGTAGGATTCAACACCGGCGGCATTCCAGAGATGATCGACCATCAACGTAACGGATATGTCGCGGAGTATAAAAGCTCCGACGATTTGGCACGCGGCATGTACTGGACTCTCTTCGAGGCAGACCGCCAGTCGCTCTCCGAAGAGGCTGTGAAGAAGGTAAGCACATGCTATTCTCAACATTCCGTGGCAATGAGATATATTGAGGCTTATAATCAGGCAATGGCTTTAAAACGATACAAGTTATGATAAAGATTACTCTTATTACGGTGACTTACAATGCCCAGGAGGTCTTGCAGCCGACGCTCGACAGCGTCTTCCGCCAGACCTTCCCGGCTATTGAACATATTATTATCGACGGCGTGTCGACTGACAAGACGGCTGCCATGGCGAAGGATTATATGGAGCGCTCTATGGCTTCCGACTGCGGACATGAGGTTAGGCTCCTCGTTGAGGCCGACAATGGTATATACGATGCCATGAACAAGGGATTGCGACTTGCCACCGGCGATTATGTATGCTTCCTGAATGCCGGCGATGCATTGCACTCTGCCGATACGATAGCGGAGCTGGTACACAACACTTGTGTTGACAGTTATATTACCGAGGATGACGGCAAGACACGCCTGCCGGCAGTGCTGTATGGCGAAACGGATATTGTGGATGCCGACCGCCATTTCCTTTACCATCGTCGCTTGTCAACACCGGAGACGCTTACGTGGCGGTCATTTAAAAACGGAATGCTCGTGTGTCATCAGGCATTCTATGCCCGTACGGATATTGCCAAGCGCATGCCGTTTAATTTAGAATATCGCTTTTCGGCAGATTTCGACTGGTGCATTCGCATTATGAAATGTGCCGAGGAGATGCGCCTGCCGCTTGTCGACAGTCATATCGTCGTTGCCGATTATCTTAAAGAAGGAACGACGACACGTAATCACCGGGCATCGCTGAAGGAGCGTTTCCGTATCATGGCAGCGTATTACGGATTTGTCTCCACAAGTATGCGCCATTTATGGTTTCTGGCGAGAACAGTGTTGAAAAGATAATTGCTGCCGTACTTATAAATAGGTATTTTATTGTGTATTATAGTTAAATAAGGTAATATTATTACTGCTTTATTTATAAAAACAATATCTTTGCAGCGGGTTGTATGGGGAAGAGCCTGTGTAGGTTGTCCCTATATGTCGGCCACTGATATAGAAAACAATAAAAGATAATAAAGAAAGGAAACGAAAAATGAAAAAGTCAATTATGATGGCAGTTGTTATGGCTGCTCTTTGTGTTTCAACAAACGTAAATGCACAGGCTGTTCAGAAGGTTTGCGAGAAGACTCAGAAAGCTTGTACTAAGGCTTGCGACAAGGCAGACAAGGCTTGCAAGAAGGCAGACAAGGCTTGCAAGAAGGCAAACAAATGCTGCAAGGCTAAGGTGAATGCCGCTACTGCCGCTACTGCTCAGGCTGGCAAGGCTGTAAAGGCTAAGGCTGAGTGCTGCAAGAAGGATGCTAAGGCTGTTAAGGCTACTGCCGACTGCTGCAAGAAAGAGGCTAAGGCCGTTAAGGCTGCTTGCAAGAACTGCAAGAAGTAGTAATAAACTGAAACCCGCCCTAAAACCCACCCTGGCCCTCCCGAAGGGAGGGAATGGGGATTACCCAGAGTACCAATCTTGGCTCTATCGAAGGGAGAAAATGGGGATTATCCATATGGGGATGGAAAAACAACGAAAAAAGGCTGCATGGCATAAGTCATGCAGCCTTTGTTTTGCCTCCCGATATCGGG
>DAIOXG010000110.1:0-8006 GCA_036758085.1 Prevotella sp.
AAGAAAACTCCATAGTTTATTTATTGCCAATGTCGTCATATTTCTTCTTTTTTCTGCAAACTTAATACATATTTTCCTATTACACAACAATTTGAGAAAATATTTCAAACGTTATACATATAATAACATACAAGACATAAAGTGCTTACACAAAGAGCAAAAAGAAAATCGGGAAGAAACTGCCAAAGCCTCTTCCCGATTGGAATGTATAATAACTATGTTTCTAAATTACTCTACCGGAATCCAGCGTGGGTCACCAAGATTCTTGTAAGAAGTATTCTTTACTGTGAAGTCGCCGTCCTTTGTAGCTGGGTTAGCCCAAAGGGCTGCTGATGTCTCGCTGATTTGAGAACCAATCTCATAACCAGCATTCCACTGGAAGTCATTGGTATAAACAGTTCCTGATGCATCGATATCCTTCAAACTGTTACCCTTTACTGTCTGCTCATCCTTCATCTTGTAATATGCTCCGATAATAGAGTTTGTACAAGCAACAGAAACACCTTCCTGCTTCTGAACATCGAAGTATGGCTTAGTTGCAGGAACACAGTTCCATATTGTACAATGATCCAATGCTATCGAGAAGTTAGACTGACTGGTATTTGTCAGAACTGAGTTGATAGTATTGAGAGTTGTATTGGAAATATTTACGCTGCCAACAGTAAGAGTCTTCTGATCCTTAGTATTGAAAACACCATATGTTCCAATGTCCGTCAGAACACAGTCGTTAATCTTGACAGTATTTACACTGGCATTTGAAATGCTCTGGAAACGGAAGATACCTCGGATTTCATGAACGTTACACTTCTCCATCTCAAGGGAGTTGAGAGAGAAGGTTCCTGACTGGTTCAAGACATAGCCGTCACCGTTAGAACCATACTGGATATCCAGGTTATAGAAACGAAGTACATCCATGCTTGAAGACTCAAATGAAACGCCCTTGAACTTCAAAGAAGGTTTCGTGTCGCCGGCTGCACCCCAGAAGTATATTGACTTGATGTTCTCCGGTATCTTGATGTTAGCAACAGCAGCTTCTGTAGAAGTAGCAGTAAATTCCATTCCCTGTGGGAACACAACAACGACCTTGTCTGTTGCAGCATTCTGAAGGAGAGTACGGATGTCATCGCCATCGGCAACGGTAATAACCTCATAACCTTCAGGATAAGCCTCTGTTGTCTTGAACTTCATCTTACCGCGAACATTCTCGCCGTTCAACAGCTGAACGGTATAAGAAGTCTTAGCTTGAACAGCCTCGCCACCGATAGTCAATGTACCTGCAGCAACCTCCTCAGCTGTAACGTCCTTTTCTACTACGACCTCATCATCCTTTACAATCTGAGCTTTTGTTATCATCTTGTTAGGAGTGAAGTTAACCTGAACCTTGTTTGAACCAGGTACAACGTCCATAATAATCTGCTCAGCCTTTGTTGTAAAGCTGTAGTTAGACTCCGTATCATCAAGGTATTTCCATGTAGAACCTTTGCCTGTTGTAGCACAGCTCTTAATACGGAAATAATACTTTGTTGAACCCTCAAGTCCAGTCATTGTGAATGGAGAAGTAGTGATTCTCGCATCTTCCTTGTCACCATAGAAAATGCTGTGTTCAGTAGTTTCCACGTCATCATAAAGAGTATCAGTACTTATCTCGATAACATAGTACTCTGCATTAGGCATTTTCTTGAACGTAACCTCAGCATTATCCTCACCTGCACTCACACTCACCTTTGAAGAGTGGAACAGACGGTCGTAAGCAGGGTCTACATCCCAGTCGTTCGTCTCGGTACAAGCTGTGAACGACGCACCTCCAAGGAGCATCAGAGCCCCGAAGAGTGCCTTGCTTATAATTGATTTATTCAGTTTCATTTTAAATCGAAATTAAACATTATTTGTGGTTGAATCCGTAAGAGTTCTGCAGAGACCCCTCAGACTCATTGATTGTAGTGCTGTAGATTGGCAGGAGATAACGGTTCTTTACTGGAACATTAAGACCGCCACTCAAGAATTCGAGGTTAGCAACATTTGTCTTCTTGACATTTGACTCCTTACCCTCGTCTCCCCAGAAAGTAACATACTTATAATCAGCAGCATTCTCTGGAGCCTCTCTGTCATACCAACGGATTGACTTCATATCAATCTTCACAAGACCATTCTCTGTATATGTCTTATAATACAGTTTCTCTGGATACTCGTAAATCTGAGTCTTGTAATCTTCCTTCATTTGGTCAATCTTAGCACTCAACAAGTTCCAGCGCTCGAGCTCGTATTTACGAACACCCTCTCCGGCAAACTCCAAAGCGTTCTCGTCAACAATAGCGTTGAAGAAAGCATTCTTGTCAGCAGGTATTGCATCGATATAGCTCTGAGCTACAGACTTGTCAGCATCAGCATAAGCACGCTTGTGTACCTCAGCAAGAGCCTGACGTGCAGTCATGCCGCAACCGCCAGTAGCTACATCCGGATTACCGTTCAGCTCATTCATAACCTCAGCATACCAAAGAAGAACCTGAGAGTAACGGAGCTTAACATAGTTGATACCGGTACCGAACTTTGCATTCTTGATTTTAGCGATAGCAGACCAGTCGTCGCTGAACTTGCGAACATCCCACTTACCACAATAAATGTTGAAAGGTTTGTTGCCAAGCATAGTCTCAGTTGTTACACCATTGTCAACCTTTATCTCCATGTCGGAACAAGTAACATCACGGCGAGTATCCTTACCGCTATGGTCGTACATCCAGAAGAGAGTTGAAGGAAGCTGAACATTGGCAGAAGAGTTTCCCTTCAAGGCATAAGCACAGTTGTCCGCAAAACGAACACCAATACCATAGCCAAGCTCACTTGAGTTACCAAGTCCCATTGGAACTTCGAAGATATTCTCCTGATACTGAGTATCGAGAGTCTGCCTGTTGATAAGAGTCCACTCGTCATCAAAGCTTGGATTAAGTTTGTGCTTGCCTGAGCTGATAACAGCATTCAGGTGAGTAAGCGCAAGCTGATAATACTTTGTACGGTCCTCGTCGCTGCAACGCTGTGTCGGATAAGTCGGATCACTGTTCTCAGTAGCAGTAATATATCCTTCCTTAGCAGCCTCACGGATTGCCCAGCCAGAACGCTGAAGAGCAATCTGAGCAAGAAGAGCATGAGCATATCCCTTTGTCATGCTTTCTGTAGTATAGCTGCTCTGTCCAGCCCATGGAAGATAATTGATAGCCTCCTCAAGGTCTGCAATAAGAGCATCCATGATTACATCACGGTCGGTCTTACCTGTATTGATATTTGAGAGGTCGTTCTTTGTTGGCTCTGTCTTGAATGGAACATCGCCCCAGTTGCGAACGAGCTCATGATAAAGCATTGCTCTAAGAGTCAGAGCCTCACCTTTATACTGCAAAAGCTGCTTCTTTGTTTTGTCTGTAGTCTCAGGATCGATACCCTTCAATCCATCGATAATGCTGTTGCAATACTCTATACACTCGTAGATATGATCCCATGCATCACGAGACTTCTGGAATGAAGCATCGTTGTCGGCATAATAGTTGTTAAGGTCACGAGCCTTACCCTCTGCCTTGGCATTGCTTTCGCCATACGCATTTGCAAACTCGATATCAGAGTTTACCATATATGTATAGCAGAGTACCTGAGAATATGTGTAATCCTCACAAAGCAAACCATACGCCTTATTGAGCACATTCTTGGTATAGTATGTAGACTGCCAAACATTGCTGGCGTCGGTATCCGACGGAGACTTCTGGTCAAGGAAGTCGCTGCATGACGACAGCGAAACAAGAGCCACACCGCCCAATACTATAGTCTTTAATATATTGTTCATTTTGTTTTACTCCTTATTATATATTAGAATGAAACATTTACTCCGAATACGTACAGACGGCTCTTTGGATAAGAAGCGTAGTCAACACCCGGAGACATAGGAGACTTCTTGCTACTTGAGTCAACCTCAGGGTCATTGCCTGAGTAACCGGTTATAGTCAGCAAGTTATAACCTGTGAAGTAGAAACGCACATTGTTCAAGAAGATATTCTTAAGCAACTTCTTAGGCAGAGTGTAACCGATAGTCAAGTTCTGCAGACGCAGGAATGATGCACTCTCTACGAAATAGTCTGTAAGATACATCTTGCTTACAAGTACAGGATTGTATATAGAGGCATTAGCGTTAATCTCGTTCAAGCGAGCGATAACGGCAGCCTCGTCGCCACCATAATACTGAGCGACATTTGTAGGATTAGCCAATGACAATCCGTTAGCAGGATCGATACTTGTATATCTGTTAATGAAATCAGCATTCAAGTTGTATCCTTTACGAGTATCGTGGAAGAACGAAGATCCCATCTTTGTACCGTTCACAATCTTGTTTCCGAACTGATAGTTGAAGAATACAGAAGCATCAAAGCCATAGAATGTAGCGTTAAAGCCGAAACCACCTGCCCATGGAGCAATAGTGTTTCCAAGTTTCTCCTTAACGACATCACCGTTATCGTCAACCTTCAGCTTTGGAGAACCAGGCTGGAGAGTACCCATTATTTTAGAGCTATTGTCCAAGAGTCCTTCACGGAGAGTCCAGTTCTTACCATTCCAAACGAGTTCACCATTAGGATTCTTCTCTGCATCATATGCTGTATAGTAGCCACGCAGTCTGTAGCCCCATACTTCACCAAGAGAACCGCCCTCTACGACACGGAAGTTCTGTGTTGTAGCAGCATCTGGGATAGAATAGTTTGTATCCCACTCAGCACCAGTGTTCAGCTTGTCGATTTTGTTCTTGTTGTAAGAGATATTTGCGCTCATGCTAAATGTGAAGTTTTTCTTCTCCACGATAGAAGCATTGAGAGCAAGCTCAACACCCTTGTTGGATGTCTGACCAAAGTTCTTATACATGAAGCTATAGCCTGAGCTTGAAGAAATCTTACTCTTCATAAGAAGGTCTTTGGTTGTATTCCAATAGAAATCCAAAGTACCGTTGATACGGCTGTTGAGGAATCCAAAGTCAAGACCGATGTTACGTGTGATTGTTGTCTCCCACTTCAAGTCTGTGTTTGACTTTGTGTTTCCAAGTTCCATAACAGTACCCATGATACCATCGAAATATGGCTCCTTCAGCTTACTGTAGTCGTTAGGGAACGAGAACGGCTGATAGATACTTCCAGAAGGAATACGGTTGTTACCTGCCTCACCATAGCTGAGACGAAGTTTCAAGTTTGAAAGCCACTTAGCTGACTTCATGAAGTTTTCCTCGCTGATACGCCATCCGAGAGCAACAGCAGGGAAGAATCCCCAACGGTTGCCTGAAGAGAACTTACTTGAACCATCGGCACGGAACGTAGCTGTCAAGAGATACTTGTCTGCATATGTATAATTAATACGGCCGAAGAATGATGCCATATTGTCTTTTGCACCAATCTTGTTGGCAGCCGGCTGTGAAGTACCAGCACCCTGATGTGCCAAAACCTCATCAATTGTGAAATCTGTCGGGAAGTCAATTACTGAAGTGTAATAATCTTTCTCCTGTGAGCTTGACCACTCCTGACCTACGAGTACATTCAAACGGTCGCCCTTGGCAAATGCATTCTTTGTATCATATGTCAAAGTGTTTGCGTTACGCCAGTTGCGAACGTCTACACGTGAGAATCTTGACTTAGGTGCACCGGCACCAGTATTGTCGTTACGTGTAGCAAGCTTATCCCAAGCCTGATCTGTATTCTCATATCTCCATGTATAACCGAACTCTGAGCGGAATGTGAAATGCTTGAATGGTTTCCAGTTCAAGCCAGCATTGTAGTCCTGACGGAAACGACGCTGCTGCTTGTATGTTCCGTTCATACGGTCGTATGGGTTGATATCAGTATTTGAAGTTTCATCCGCATCATCGTCACTTGAAGCGTTCAACGGCTCTACCGGACGATATGTAATAGCCTTGTTGATTATAGAGTTTGAAGCACTTGCATCGTTTGTATCGCCACCTGAGTTCAAACCGTTTACAACAGAATAAGCCAGACGTGCGTTGAAGTCGAGAGTCAACCACTTGTTGAGCTTAGTGTTCAACTTAGCGTTGATGTTATCCTTTGTGAAATCAGAACCCATCATGATGCTCTTGTCATCCGTGCGAGAGTAGCTGATGTTGAATTTAGTGTCCTTTGAGCCACCGCTTACAGAAAGGTTGTAAATCTGCTGCAGACCAGTACGTCCGAAGAGCTTGTCCTGCCAGTTGTTGCCGGCTACAGACTTCCAGATGTCCATATCTCTCCAGTCGCCATACTCCTGATCCTTGCCATACTGAGTCTCATACTGATACTTTGCGTAGTCATATGGAGAAAGAACGTCAAGCTCTTTCATCACCTTGCGGACGCCGAGTGATGCTCCGAAGTTAACCTGCACCTTACCCTCTTTACCGCTCTTTGTGGTAACGATAACGACACCGTTTGCACCACGTGCACCGTAAATAGCTGTTGAAGATGCATCCTTCAAAACGTCGATGCTCTCAATATCGTTAGGAGCGATGTCGCTGATAGAACTTACAGGGAAACCATCTACGATATAGAGCGGAGAATTATCCTGTGAAAGAGAACCACCACCACGTACACGGATCTTGACATCAGCATCTGGCGAACCTTCAGTTGTTGTTACAGTCACACCTGCCATCTTACCCTGAATTGCCTCAGAAGCTGTAGAAACAGGAATGTTTGCCAAGTCCTTTGCACTAACAGAAGTAACGGCACCGGTCAAGTCTTTCTTCTTTACCGTACCGTAACCGATTACTACGACGTCGTTCAAAGTCGTAGCCTCGTCTTCCATTACGACATTAACACTGCTCTTTCCGCTGACGTTTACAGTGGCTGTCTTCATACCGATGTATGAAACAGTAATCTGTTTTCCGCCGGAAAGATTGATGGAGAAGTTACCGTCAAGATCTGTAACTGCCATGTTCTTGGCACCCTTCTCCTGAATGGTAGCACCGATGATAGGCTCACCGTTGCTGTCCTTCACATTTCCTTTCAACGACTGTGCCGACAGGCTGCCCACTACGAATAGCAGGAGCGCAACAAGCCCCAGTCTAAAAGATTTCAAATTACCAAACATAGTTATTAATTAAAAAAATAATATTAAAAAGATTTTGCAAAGATAATGATTTTTAATGTAGAAATAGCAAAATCTATAGTTAAAAAGCCAAATTCTGCTAAATTCGCCCCAAAATACAAACGTTTTTACTCCCTGTACCCATAAATTTCTTTAAATCTTCACGCATAGCTTGTTGTTATAATGCCAATTATGAGAAATTGCTTTAGATAATTTTTTTAGACAAAAACACATAAAACACCCGTATTAAGTCAGTCCCTCGTTCCTCGGGATAAATTGAAATGCTTTTGTGTTTTCTTACGAGAACAAGTTCTCGACATAAATACAAAAGCATTTCAATTAGTGGCGTAAACGCCACCTGACTTAACACGGGGCGATAAACATAAAAAACATATTTGCTACATGAGTTACTTATATTGGTTTTACACCATTAAAACATATACATAGCATTGTTTTCAGTGTTCAAATAATAATGTTCACTTTGGTCTTTAGTTGGTGCAAAATTCCATAGTATTCCGATTCTCGTTTTTGTTAACCTCATGTAGTTCCATAATTGTTGTCTATGGTCAGAATTTAAAGTCTCAACAGCCTTACATTCAACAATCATTTTATCTTTTACGAGAAAATCTATAAAATGTTTGTGTCTAATTCTTTTGCCGTGAAAATCTATAGAGAAATAATATTCCCTTTCATAAGGAATATTTTGTTCCTTTAAAATAATCTCCAAAGCATCTTGATACATATACTCATTAAGGAAAGGACCAAGTTCTCTATGTACAGTCTGGCAACACCCATTGACTTCGTAACAATATCGTTTTAGTTTGTCACAAAGCTTTGTATCAATATCTGTCAGTTTGTTTATTTGATATTGCATAGTAAAGATTTTATTGTATAACGAATTTTGACCCCAGTTCGGGATA
>DAIOXG010000111.1:0-7726 GCA_036758085.1 Prevotella sp.
CAGAAACCGGGGCATCAAAGTAATGTTTCCGGCTTCTGATACGCGTTTTTATATGATTTTCGGAATTTATTTGGTATTTTTGTGATAATTATGTACATTTGTGCGGTAAATTTCTTCGGTTATGATAACATTAAAAGAATGCAAGAAAAAACTTTCTGATTTTAAGCAACATTCAGGAGAAAGTTTTGGAATTGTCAAACTCGGTATTTTGGGCTCTGTTGCAAGGGGCGAGAATACTGACGATAGTGATGTTGATATTGTCGTAGAAATAAAAAATCCTACACTCTTGCTTATGTTTGAATTGCATAAAGCTCTTGAACAACTTCTTTGTTGTAAGGTCGACTTGATAAGATTCCGTAATTCTTTACGTCCTTTGCTGTTGGCAAATATTAATAAGGAGGCTGTGTATGTATAAAAGTACTATACATGATAAGCTTGAAGAGATAAAAGAGTCTATCATTCTGATAACGGAATGGAGTGCAAATATAGATTCTGCAGATGCTTTCTTGTTGTCGCCTGCAAACTATATGGCTTTTAATGCCTGCGTTATGAGACTACAAGTTATAGGAGAACATGTTGGTCGACTTCTGAAAATCCAAGATAATCCTTTGGAGGAATATAAAAATATTCCATGGCAAGCTATATATGGAATGAGGAATCTTATTTCTCATGAATATGCTAATATAGATGCCTGAACTTTTAATAGTCGTTGATGAATTGTTGAAGAAATTCTAATGACTTACTTGATTATCCATAGCCTTTATTCTTGATGTTCGGAATTTATTTGGTATTTTTGCAGTCCGCTTGGTCTTTATTAATTCGAACATCATGACATTTGACGAGATAATCAGAAAATATTCCTTTTTGCCTGCTGCCGATATTAGTGGCAAACTTAACGATATTCTTGAGGATAACACTACAGTTGTAGTTACCGCACCGCCGGGAGCCGGAAAGTCTACCCTCCTGCCTCTTACCGTAAATGCCGGAAGAAATCGAACCGGCAAAATCCTTATGCTCGAACCGCGACGTATTGCGGCACGGCAGATAGCATGCCGGATGGCAGAAATGATTGGCGAAGAAGTAGGGCAGACCGTAGGCTATAGAGTGAGATTCGAAAGCAAGGTGTCTGCCAAAACCCGTATTGAGGTAATTACCGAGGGCATATTGACCCGTATGCTCGTTTCCGACCCTACACTCGACGGAGTAGACTATGTGATATTCGATGAGTTTCATGAGCGCAGCATAAATACGGATTTGTCGCTTGCCCTTTGTCGATATACGCAACAGCTGTTGAGGGATGATCTGAAAATAGTTCTTATGTCGGCTACAATAGATGCTACAGCAATATGCAAAACTTTGAATGCACCTCTGATAGAGTGTAGCGGCAGGATGTTTCCGGTGAAAGTGGTGTATGCCGACGAGGGACAGAACGGATTCGACGATGTGCTTGCGGATTCTGCAAGACTTGCCGCTCGGGTAGTGTCGCGTGCTTCGGGGGAGCAAAAGGGCGATATCCTCGTATTCCTTCCCGGACAGGGCGAGATACAGCGTTGTGCCGAATTACTTGGCGATTCGCTGAATGAAACTGTCGTGCTTCCGCTTTACGGAAATCTTTCTCCTGAACAGCAGCATAGAGCAATAATGCCTCTGTCGGACGGACGGCGCAAGGTGGTAATTGCCACTCCAATTGCCGAAACTTCGCTTACTATCGAAGGGGTAAGAATTGTAGTCGACTCCGGATTATGCCGTCGTTTGGCTTTTGATGCTCACAGCGGACTGAGTCATCTCGAGACGGTGGTCATAAGCCGCGATATGATGGCGCAGCGAACGGGGCGTGCCGGACGATTGGAAGATGGGGCGTGCTACAGACTTTGGCGACAGGTGGAGGAACATAAGATGGAAGACCAGCGACGCCCCGAGATTGAATATGTCGACCTCACTCCGCTTGCTCTCGAAGTGGCAGCCTTTGGCGAAAACGATATATGGCAGTTGCCGTGGCTTACCCAACCGAACAAAGGCAGAGTGATGCAGGCTCTGAAGCTCCTTCAGCTCCTCGGGGCTATTGGTGCCGACGGGAAGATAACGCCGCTTGGGACGCAGATGGCTGCCATGCCTTGTCATCCGCGAATTGCAAAGATGATGCTAAGTTGTAAGACAGCAAGACAAAAGTGTCTGGCATGCGACATCGCAGCATTGCTAGAGGAAAAAGACCCGATGGCGAATTCTGCCGATACCGACATTTCGTTGCGTATCTCTTCGTTGCGGGGAAGCCGAAGCCGGCAGTCGCCTGGCAGATGGAAACGTATTGCCATGATAGCCCATGAATACCGGCGAATGCTTAAAGTGGCAGAGGATAATGCAGATGTTGCCCCGTCGGAAGTAGGACTGCTTGTTGCTAATGCTTATCCGGAGCGTATCGCGATGGCACTCGACAATTCTGGCAATTTCCGTCTTGCAAATGGAGATAATGTAAAGTTGGATTTGGCAGACTCCATGTCGGCATATCCGTGGATAGCAGTTGCCTCTTTGTATTCTCGAGGTAAATCGGGTAGGGTGTTCCTTTCCGCTCCCGTGGAGAAAAGCGACCTGCCGGTATATATTCATGATAATGTGTCGTGGAACAGCAAGACGGGCTGTGTCGTGGCGCAGAGAGAAAAGCGCATCGGGTGTCTGGTCGTTGACAGCAACCCTATTGCGGATGTCGGTAGGGAGGATATCGTGGAGGTAATTTGCCGTGCTGCAAAAAAAGACGGACTGAGCATGTTCGACTGGAATGACAATGTCGCCCGGTTGCAGCTCAGGGTAATGAAAGTGGCAGAGTGGCATCCGGAACTGGCGTTGCCGGATATATCAACCCCGCATGTTCTTGAAACATCCGACGAATGGCTTCCGCTTTATCTCGAGAATAACGGAAAGATAAGGACAAATGTCGGAGAACTGAAAAAAATAAACTTGCATGATGTGTTGTGGGCGATAATTCCGTATG
Organism: Prevotella sp.; assembly: GCA_036758085.1. Lineage (GTDB taxonomy): Bacteria > Bacteroidota > Bacteroidia > Bacteroidales > Bacteroidaceae > Prevotella. Next base: position 2,987 of record DAIOXG010000111.1, read on the forward strand.
AATTGCAGATACAGATAGACCGCCTTGCCCCGACCCATATCGTGGTGCCTACGGGAAGCAGAGTAAAAGTAGATTACAGACAGGGAGCTGCAGCTCCGGTATTGAGCGTCCGACTACAGGAGTGTTTCGGTATGGAGGAGACACCGTGTGTGAATGATGGAAAGCAGCCGCTGCTGATGGAATTGCTGTCGCCAGGATTTAAGCCTGTACAGCTAACTCAGGATTTGCAGAGCTTCTGGAAAACTACATATTTTGAGGTGCGTAAAGAACTGAAACGCCGTTATCCAAAACACTACTGGCCGGAGAATCCGCTCGAGGCAGAGGCTGTTAGAGGAGTGAGGCGAAAGTAAGTTTGCAACCGGATTGCAAAACTTTATATATACTTTTGCAGCAGAATTCAAAAACAAAAGTATATGGACAAGAAAAAACTATTGAGAATTATTCTAACCGCAATATTGCTCGTTGTGGCAGTAGTGGTGGAAAAAACTATGGGACTTGAGGTATGGCAGCTGTTGCTTGTCTATCTCGTTCCTTTCCTCCTTATCGGCTACGATGTGATAGGGGAGGCTATCGATGGAATAAGAGAAGGAGAGGTCTTTGATGAAGATTTCCTGATGTGTGTGGCAACAGTAGGAGCCTTGTTTATCGGTTTCCTGCCGGGAGCCGAGACGGAGTTTCCCGAGGCTGTTTTTGTGATGCTCTTCTTCCAGATTGGCGAACTCTTTGAGGATTATGCCGAAGACAACAGTCGCAAGTCGATTTCCCACCTTATGGAGATCCGTCCTGATACGGCAAATGTGGTAAGACAGGGCGAGACGCTTGTCGTTAAGCCGGAAGATGTGAAGGTTGGTGAGACTATAGTCGTAAGACCTGGAGAAAGACTGCCTCTTGATGGTGTCGTAGAGAGTGGAAAGACAAGTCTTGACACTATGGCGCTTACCGGTGAGAGCGTGCCGCGCGATGTTGTTGAGGGCGACAATATCGTGTCGGGCTGCGTAAACTTGTCGGGAGTAATAAAAGTTAGGGTCGAAAAGTCTTATGGCGAGTCGACGGTTAGCAAGATACTCGATCTTGTGGAGAATGCCAACGAAAACAAGTCGAAGAGTGAAACCTTTATTGCTAAGTTTGCACATGTCTACACTCCGGCAGTAGTTTATATTGCCTTGGCTCTTGCCTTCTTGCCGCCGTTCTTCTCCGACAGCTATTTAAGCGGATTGCCAGTATGGTTGGGCAGGGCTCTTACGTTCCTTGTAGTGTCATGTCCTTGCGCTCTTGTCATTTCCGTGCCGCTCACCTTCTTTGCCGGTATCGGCGGAGCATCAAAGCGGGGTATTCTGATTAAGGGTTCAAACTATATGGATACGTTGGCAAAAACCGGTATTGTGGTATTTGACAAAACAGGCACTCTGACAAAGGGAAAATTCGAAGTTGAGGCCATTCATCCTAATGATTTTAATGATAAGGAACTGTTGCATCTTGCTGCCCACGTAGAGAGATTCTCTACGCATCCTATCGCCATGTCGCTGAAGGAGGCGTTCGGTAATGAGAATGACGGTTGCCGTGTGGAGAATGTTGAGGAGATTGCCGGCAAGGGCGTTAAGGCTATTGTCAACGGGAGAGAAGTGTTTGTCGGTAATGGCAAACTGATGGACAGTATCGGTGTGGAGTGGCACCAGTGTCATAAGGTGGGCACTATCGTACATGTGGCTGTCGACGGGGTATATGCCGGACATATCGTTGTGTCGGATGTTGTGAAACCTGATGCAAAAGAGGCAATTGCCGGTCTGAAAGGATGTGGCATTGAGAAAACCGTAATGCTTACCGGCGACCGAAAAGAGGTGGGCTGCCATGTAGCCGACGAATTGGGTATTGACGAGAGCCATGCCGAACTGCTGCCTGCCGGAAAGGTGGAGATTATGGAGAGGATTATCGATGAGAAAAAGGCATGTAATGTAGCTTTCGTCGGCGACGGTATCAACGATGCCCCTGTCTTGGCGCGTGCTGATGTGGGTATTGCTATGGGTGCCCTGGGGTCTGATGCAGCTATAGAGGCTGCCGATGTGGTGCTTATGGACGATAAGCCCTCGAAGATTGCTGTGGCTATACGCATTGCCCGTCGCACTATTGGTATTGCCCGTCAGAATGTGGCTTTTGCCATCATTATAAAACTTCTCGTGCTTATCCTTGCCGCCTTTGGTCTTGCTACCATGTGGATGGCAGTGTTTGCCGATGTCGGCGTTACTGTAATTGCCGTGCTGAATGCCATGAGGGCTTTGAAGTCAAATGCCTGATTGTCGTAAATAAGGAATGCCGGAAAAAGAACCTATAAGTGATGGTTCTTTTTCCGGCATTCTGGGCATTCGCCTTTCACTACAAACGAGAGAGAGTGGGCATGGAATCCTTCAGGTAGCGTAATGTCTTGGATATGAACGTCTTCCAGACAGAATGAACGCTGGCACGATTCGCAATAGAAATGCACATGATTGTCTTTCATGTTGCAGGCTCCGTCTTTAAGACACAGTTCGTAGTTGAGCACTCCGCGTCCGTCTTCAAACGAATGTACCACGTCGTGTTCATGAAATATTGTGAGCACCCTGAAGATGCTCGATTTGTCCATCGACAGCTGCAAGGCTTCGATGTCAGAAAGACTTACCGGGTGGTCAAGTCCAGCCAGCGTTTTATATACGAGTATACGGTTGCTGGTGGGCTTGATTCCCTTGTGTCTAAGTCTTGTCTCTATTTCTTCTAAATTCATTGTAAAGTGGATGATAAATATTATTCTTCTACCACCTCTACCGTCATGCTCACGTCTTCCTTAGGACGGTCGCCGCGGAGCGTCTCGCAGTTTTGAATCTTCTCCACTACATCGAGTCCTTCCTCTACCTCGCCGAATACTGTATATTGGTTGTCGAGAAATGGCGTGCCGCCAATTGTGGTATAAGCTTCTTTCTGTTCTTCGGTAAATGCAGGTTTCCCCTTTTCCATGCTGATGGCTTTAGTTTCAGCAATAAGCTCGTCTTGCAAATCCTGAAGTCCGGCACGGTCGCGGTTACGTCTCAAGTCCATAATCTTGTCGCGGTTCTCTTTTGCAAGTTGGTTGAAGATTGCCTGTTCCTGTTGCATTTCCAGCTGTTTCTCCATCTGCTTCAGTTCTGCCGGTTTGTAAGTCTTTCCCCATACAATATAAAACTGGCTTCCGCTACTTTCCCTGTTCGGGTTCACCTCGTCTCCGAGACGTGCTGCGCTCAAGGCTCCGCGTTTGTGGAAAAGCTTTGGATATACGAATTCTGCCGGTATGGTATAGTCAGGTCCGCCGGTACCGAGCATTTTACCTTTAGGGGCACCCTTGCTGTCTGGGTCGCCACCCTGGATCATGAAGTCTTTTATGACACGATGAAACAAAGTTCCGTCGAAATATCCTTCTTTGGCAAGTTTTATGAAGTTGTCGCGATGTTTTGGCGTTTCGTCGTAGAGGCGAACAAGGATATCGCCCTCTGTTGTCTTGATTCTTACTTTTGTCATTATATTGATTTTTTTGTTTACAGAAGTTTCTTGTTTATATTCTTTTTTTTTAGAGAGTCAGCAATTTGTCTTAATGCGCTTTCAACTTTTCCATCATAATTTCGGCAGCGTTTTCTGCGGCACGTTTTTCTCCCAAGGAGTTGTGTATCTCAGCATATCCTTTAAGCATTTCTTCTCTTGGTTTGCCGTCGAGGGTAATCTTTTCGAGTTCCTTCACGATATTTTCTTCGCTAAAAGTATCGGCAACAAGTTCGGTTACAACCGTGCGGTTTGCTATCAGATTAACGAGCGAGATATATTTAACCTTTAGAAGATGTTTTTTCAGAAAGGCTATGACTTTAGGAATTGGAGTCTTGTAGCAAACTACCTGCGGTACGTTGAAGAGTGCCGTTTCCAGGGTAGCCGTACCGCTTGTTACTGCCGCCGCACGGGCTTGTGAGAGCAAAGCGTAAGTTTCTCCGCTAACGAGATGAGCCTTTCCTTCGAGATAACTGCCGTATATCCCCTTGTCTATTCCCGGTGCACCGGCAACGACAAGTTGGTAGTCTCCCTTTGCCACCTTTCCGGCAGCTTGCAGCATATAAGGCAGATTGTCCTTGATTTCTTGTCTTCTGCTTCCGGCAAGTAGAGCAATTATGGGCTTGTCTTCAAGTCCGAGTCTATGGCAGAACTCTTCGCGGCTTTCTTTATAGCCATTCTTGAATTCAGCCACTTCATCGGCAGTAGGGTTGCCCACATAGTGTATAGGGTAGTGATGTTTCTTTTCGAAAAAGTCTATCTCAAATGGGAGGATAGAGAATAGTTCGTCAACATCTCTTTTTATGTTCTTTATTCTATATTCCTTCCATGCCCAAATCTTTGGAGAGATATAATAATATACCGGTATATTGGTTTTGGAATGGATATATTTTGCTATGCTGAGATTAAAGCCGGGATAGTCGATAAGTATCAGTACGTCAGGCTGATATTCCACGATGTCTTTCTTGCAAAGGGTCATATTCCGAAATATCGTGCGTAGATGCATCAATACGGGTATAAATCCCATGTATGCAAGCTCGCGGTAGTGTTTAACCCGTGTTCCGCCGACGGCAGACATCAGGTCGCCGCCGAAGAAACGAAACTGTGCCTCCGGGTCTTTTCCTTTCAGGGCTTGCATAAGATGCGAGGCATGAAGGTCGCCACTTGCTTCACCGGCAATAAGATAATATTTCATATTAC
>DAIOXG010000112.1:0-7682 GCA_036758085.1 Prevotella sp.
ATACATAATATTTTCAAGATAGTTCATGTAGAGTACGTCCGCCGTTTGAATTATCTGTACCCTGGAGTCCATAAGAATGGTGTCAGGTTTATGATTCGAATGACTTTCTAACCTTAGATTACAGAAGGCTAAAAGTATTCTTTAAAAAATAAGGATAATATGTATTTTCGGGTTTCGGCTAAATTATAGCAAAAGATGAACTCCCGATAATACATATTATCCTTTTTGTTATACAACAAGTCGTTTATTCCCCCTCATTGAGCCAGGCGTCGATAAGCTTGCGGGCGATGCTCAGTTTTTCTGGGATTTGCGGCAGATTGTCTTTTCTGAACCATGCTCCGCGTGCCAGTTCTTCCTTTTGCAGCTTAATCTCCCCACTCACGTAGTCGGCATTAAAGCCAACCATAAGTCCGCAAGGATATGGCCACGGCTGACTGCCGAAATATCTTAGGTTTGTTATCTTCAGATGTGTCTCTTCCATAACCTCGCGGTGAACAGCCTCTTCAAGTGTTTCGCCCGTTTCCACAAATCCGGCAACCAGTCCCATGAAGTTACTCTTGAAATTACGGGCATGAACGAGCAACACCTCATCCCCCCGATGTATAAGAACGATAATAGCCGTTGCGAGTTGTGGCCATACCTCTTTTCCGCATTCCGTGCAGCGTTTGCTGATGTCGGTGTGCATTTTCATCGGTGCCCCGCAGACACCACAGAATTTTGTGTTTTGGTCCCAATAGAGTAGTTCCTGACATTTTCCAGCTTTCAGATAAAGCTCACGAGACAGTTTGTAGAAGCTTGGACGCAAACCGCACATTTCGTATTTTTCGCTGTCGGTAACCGGTGACTCTATGCGGTATGTATGAACCTCCATTTCGTCGAGTGGACTAACGTTCATAATGTTAGTCCAAGGCTTTGTTTCCGTTGGCGGCTCCTCTTCAAATGGAATGGTGTATGTGCCGTCAGGAAGTTTCTCAAGCATGATGTCTCCTTTGCAGAAGACGAAATATAGTTTTTTCATTGTTTCTTTGTTATAGGCATATTAGGCATAATATGCATATTGAGCGTAATAGGCATATTAGGAGTAATAGGCATAATGATTAAATTTTTTTATTCTCCGAAAAGTAGCTTCCGGTCGTTGTCAATAGCTCCTTTTGTCCATTTCTCTGGAACAAAGCGCCAGTTGTTGTTAGCCTTAGGCATAATCTTGCCGTGCTTTTTAATCTCTTCAGCCAGATAATGGCGCAAGTCGAGGTCGCTCTCGAAAACTTTCCTTTTCGTGAGTTCATTTGCCGGAATGCCGGCACCTTTAGTAAGCAGTTCTCCGCCGCCGTTGGCACGGTAGCTGTTCATTGCCACGCGATACCACTTCTTTGGGTCAAACTTCTCGCCGTTCGTCATGCCCAAAATCTTGACCTTCTCACCGTCCGGCTTCGTAACGTCAACAACATAGTTGATGCCGGCAGCAGAGTCGAAGTTGAATGTCATGTTCTTGAAGCCGAACTTCTGCATATCCGTCGAGTTTCTCACGTCGAGCAGCATAATATGGTCATCTTTCCTCTTCATGGTGTTCACCCAGAGGTCGTAGCTCATTTCCAGATGCTTGCGGATCTCCTCGCCCGTCATCTTCAATACGCAGAGCTTGTTCTCGTATTTGTAAAGCTTGAACATGTCGCTCATCAGAATAGAACCCTCTTTGATAACGGCATTAAACTGTAGCGGAGCGTTAAACGAGATGTCAGCCTTGGTTATGTCGAGCTGTAGGTTATGGATAAGGTCAATGAAAGGCGAACTACCGAAGAAACTGTCCTTCGTGTACATCGTTTCTCCTATATCTCCAATCTTTTGGTCAACATATTTCTTAACCTCGTTGATGTCGTCGGCAAAGTAATTGACGAACGCCTCGTCGACAGGTTCAGCCGTGATATCCTTGACTTCTCCAGAAACCTTTTTGTCAGTAACCTTTCCGTCCTTTACCGTAATCGTAATCTCAGCATCAGCAACATTTACGGCATTGCATGAAGGGTCGAGACACAACACCGTGTTGCCGTTGGGGGCTTTCACTTCAGCCTTTCGTGCCCTGTGGTCGTGTCCGAAGAATATAACATCGAACCCGTCCACTCCGGTAGCCGTAGAGCATGCAGCATCTTCATGATATTCAGGTGTTACGATACCACCGTCCCATCCGCTGTGGAAGAGTCCGATGATAACATCCGGCTTTTCGTTTTCCTTGATATACTTAACCCATTTCTTAGCCGACAGGTTGATGTCTTCAAAATGCAGACCGCTCCACAGCTTCTCTTCCAGCCAATTGGGGATAGCCGGAGTAAGCATGCCAAGGACAGCAATCTTAACCCCGTCTCTCTCAAACATGGCATACGGCTTTGTGTATGGCATACCCGTACTGTTGCAGACGACGTTGGCTCCCAGAACAGGACAGTTCATTTCCTTCACCCATTTGTCGTAAACGTCATGTCCCGGTTCGATGTCATGATTACCGAAAGTAGCGGCATCATATTTCATGTAGTTAAGAATCTTCGACACGATATTCTGTTTGTCAGTAGCCACATAATTATAATAGTAGCATGTAGGCTGTCCCTGCAGAATGTCGCCATTGTCGAGCAGAATAAGATTCTTGCCGTAATCCTTGCGCAGACTGTTGACATAAGAGCTGACTCTCGCCATAGACCCCTTAGCATCCTTCCTTTCAATGAAATTGTATGGAAAGAAGCTGCCGTGGACATCACTCGTCTCAATAATCCTGATTTTTACAGTTTTGTTTTCCTGTGCCATAGCAGAACTGAATGTAGAAAAGCCGAGTATGGCAGTAAAGATGTATTTAAGATTTACCATAATATAATTCTTTTATATAGAAAATAAATAAGTTTACAATTCAGTTTGTCTCACTTTTATAACATGTCTCCTTCTGTGTCTTCTCGACATCATGCGGTGTTTCCGTCGTATGTATTTACGGTATCCCACGAATGCCGTTACAGCCACAAAAACGCAAAGCAGCAAGAGAACAATGCCTCCGTTAAGGTTGTCGCCTTTCACCTTCGACCACATGTCGAGCACTTCCGGTGTATGCTCCCCGGCATCATGAATCATGGCACATCTTGCCACGATGCTGCTGTCAGGATACATTATCTTGTTAAGGTGTGCGTCCTTGCCTTTCTTTCCGAAGAAATATTCCAGGTTTGACTTTTCGGGATATAGCGTAGAGTCCGTCATGGCTTTGAATATTTCGTCAGAAGCTACCGCACTGACATATCCTGTAGTTTCCATGTTTGCGAGAGCCACGTCGCCCCTACACATATAGTTGATGAAATAAGCTGCCGCCTTGGGGTTTCCGGCATATTTTGGGATAACCCATCCGTCGAACCATACGTTGCTGCCCTCGAGCGGTACTTCGTAGCCCAGTTTAACCCCTACCTTTTCAGCCTCTTCAATAGCCCAGACGGCATCCCCGCTCCATGTCATGTTGAGCCACGCCTTTCCCTTCGTCATCGTTTCCTTTCCGAAGTCAGCCTCCCATCCTTCGATGTTGGGTTTCATAGCCTTCAGGAATTTCTCCACGGTGTGGATATTCTCCGGAGAATAGTCGTTCATCAGTTTCTTGACCGAAGTCTTCCCCTGTTTTATTTCGTTCCTCTTGGCATAGATAAGAGCCGTTCCGTAGCAGTCGCGGTAGGAGTCTTTCATCAGCAGTCTCTTGCGGAATTTACTGTTCCATAGCGATTTCCACGTTCTTGCTTCATCCCGTGTCAGTTTCTCCTTATTATATAATATGCCCGCCGTGCCCCACATGTAAGCCACGGCGTAGTCGTGTGCCGTTCGTCCGTTGTTGCTCGTAGCGTCAATCTGTTTCGTTATATACGGCGAAACGTTCCTTATATAATTAGGAGTCTTTCCGAAGCAAGTGTCGATAGGCAAGAGAATATTCTTGCGCAACATTCGTTCGATAATGTATTCCGACGGACAGACCACGTCGAAATCCTCGTGTCCACGCTCAATCTTAGTGAGCATAATCTCGTTGATGTCAAAAGTCTGGTATATAATCCTGATATTCCTGCCCGTCTGTTGTTTATACCATGCCGGGAACTTGGCGAGCATATCCTCGTCGATATAGTCCCCCCAGTTGTAAACCTTCAGCACGTCCTTTCTGTCTTCCTTCTTCTGACAGGCAGAAAAGGAAAGCATCGTCACCATGAGGGCAACGACGAGTATTGCGGCATCAATACATTTATTTCTTTTCATTTCCCTTGCCTCCTTTCTTGTTGATAAGCACTAGCAATAGCAGTACGAGAACGAAAATGATAGTAGACAGCGGTCTGAGTTCCGGTGTCAGTCCTCCCTTCCTTGCGTCGGCATAAATAAATGTAGACAGCGTCTCCAGTCCCTCGTTTCCGATAGTAAAGATGGTGATGGCGAAATCGTCGATAGATAAAGTTATGGATAGCATGAATCCGGCAATCATACCCGGCATAATCTCCGGCATAATGACTTTGCGGAGCGCCTGCATCGGTGTAGCGCCGAGGTCGAGTGCCGCCTCGTAGAGGTTAGGGTTCATCTGTTTCAGTCTTGGCAATACACTGAGTACTACGTATGGAGTACAGAAAGTGATATGTGCCAGTACGACAGTGAGATACCCCTGTTTGATACCCATCGATACGAAGAGCAGGAACAGAGAAATACCGATAATGATATCGCCGTTAAGAATAGGTATGTTGTTCATAAAGAGCACTGCCTTCTTCGTCCGGTTCTTCAGGTTGTAGATGCCGATAGCCGCCAGCGATCCGAGCAGTGTAGCCGCCGTAGCCGTGATGATAGCGATGGTTACGGTGTTTATCAGAGCGTCGGTCAGCGAGTGGTGAGTGCCGGCAGTAAAGAGATTCTTGTATAGTCTGAGTGAGAATCCCGTCCAGTTGCCCATCACCTTAGCCTCTGTAAACGAGAAAATCATGATGATGATAATCGGGGAATAGAGCAACAGCAACAGTAGCCATAGATATCCCTGGCACAGCGTCTTCTTCAGAATCTTCATCATAGAATGCCTCCTTTCTCATTATTGTTGTCGTCTCCGGAGGCAAACATTGTAGATGCTCCGATGAGCAGCAGCATTATCAGCGAGAGTGCGGCTCCGTAGTTCCACATCGAGTTGTTGATGTTCTCCTGAATAGTAGTTCCGAAGAGTTTTATATTATTCATCGTGAGCAGTTCAGAGATGGCGAAAGTAGATATTGTAGGCATAAAAACCATCAGCACCCCGCTTGCCACTCCCGGCATGCTCAGCGGCAGGATAGTTTTTATGAACACCTGCCATGGCGATGCCCCCAGGTCTTCAGCCGCTTCGATATAGCTGCGGTCCATTTTCTGTAGAGTGTTGTAGATAGGATAAATCATAAACGGCAGGAAGTTGTATATCATACCGAATAGCAGTGCCCCCTCGCCGAGCTGGAAGTCGGCAAAGTCGAACAACGCCACCGTGGCGAGCGTCCTTACGAGTATGTTCACCCACATAGGCAGGATAAATAGCATGATAACGGTATTGGCATACCGGGCCTTGCTCTTAGCCAAGATGTATGCCGCTGGATATCCGAGCAGGATACATGCAATAGTAGTCAGTGCAGCAATGCCGATAGAGTAGATAAAAGTGTTCACGTCTTCGGCATGGTGTGAGAATTTTATGAAGTTTTGCAGCGAGAAAGCCCCGTTCTCGTCGGTAAAGGCGTATGCCACTACGAGCAGCAGCGGCAGAACGATGAAAAATGCCGAGAAGATAACGTAAGGCAGTGTCCAGCTTTTCCTTGAAGAGAAAAATTTCATTTCTGTTGTTTTATTATAATGGGAGTTCTGAGAGTTATAAGACCAATACACCCTAATCCCTCATCCCTAATCCTTCATCTCTAATCCAAATCTCTTGATAATGATTCCCACGTGGTCTCCCAGATCCCATTGGTCTTGAGTGTCAACAAAGAGCTTTTCGCCCCAGTCAGTGTCAACCGTGAGATGGTAGTGGTCGCCTTTATAGAGAATGAAGCTTACGTCACCGGTGAAAGTACCGTCTTCCTCGTTGTCGGTAAGTTCCACTTCAGAGCATGGAACCTTTGCCACTATGTTCTTTCCGGCATTTCTGGCGATATTCTTCATTTCCTCGTTCATCGTGTATTCGCATCCGAGGAAGGTAACCGTGTCTTCGTTAACCTCAGCCTGGAACACATTCTCTGCAGCCCGGTGCATGATATGTATATTGTTAGGCACCACGCTCATGCCAATCTTTTCGCCCACATCATATCTGTTGTAGTCTTGAATCAAGAATTCAAACCCGTCGGCTTCGGCAAGCATCTCATAGTGTACGCCCTTAAAGATCGACGATGTAACTTTTCCCACAAACTGTGCGTTTCCCGTGTTTCGTGAAATCTCGATATCCTCCGGACGGATAACTACATCCACGTCTTCGTCCCTTCTGAACCCTTTGTCGACACATTCAATTTCCTTTCCGGCAACCCTCACAAGACAGTCGTGTTCCATCACTCCGTCAAGGATATTGCTCTCGCCGATAAAGTCAGCCACGAAAGCATTAGCCGGTTCATTGTATATGTCGGTAGGCGTTCCGATTTGCTGAATCCGTCCGTTGCTCATCACTACGATAGTGTCGCTCAGCGTCAGCGCCTCCTCCTGGTCGTGGGTAACGTAAACAAAGGTAATGCCCAGTCTTTCGTGCATCTCCTTCAGCTCCAGCTGCATGTCCTTGCGCATCTTCAGGTCGAGAGCCGCCAGCGGTTCGTCGAGCAGCAACACCTCCGGTTCGTTCACGATAGCGCGTGCTATGGCGATGCGCTGCTGCTGTCCGCCGGACAGCGAGTTTACGTCGCGGTATTCGTAGTCGCTCATGTTAACGGTTTTCAGAGCCGCCTTAACCTTCTTCATCGTCTCGTCTTTCGATGTGCCTTTCAGTTTCAGTCCGAAGGCGATATTGTCAAACACGTTCAGGTGAGGGAAGAGAGCATATTTCTGAAACACGGTATTCACTGGTCTTCTGTAAGCCGGAGTGTCCGTAATGTCCTGTCCGCTGATTTTGATAATCCCCTCCGTAGCCGTCTCGAAGCCGGCGAGCAGTCGGAGCAGGGTAGTCTTTCCGCATCCCGACGGACCGAGAATTGTCATGAATTCCCCTTTGCGAACATATAGATTGATGTCGTCGAGAGCTGTTTTCTCGCCGAATCTTTTCGACACCCCGTTGATGTCGATAATATGCTGTGATGTAATGTTCATCAGCTGAAATTTGTTAAATGTATAGTCTATAAATAATCTGTAAACTTTGCCGTAATATTGTAGCGGCATGCAAAGTTACTCATTTCAATTGCAAATCATATCCGTTTTCTGTTTTTTTTAACGGATATGTAATATCATTGGGCGTATTGATGCTGTATATTGCATAAAAAAGTATAAAGCACAAATTCCTTCTCTTATGGCGTATTCATCTGATTAATAGTACTATATAATCATAGGATAAAGTCTATTGCCTAAGACAAAGTTATACATGTAATACTGTAGCCATAGATTCAAACAATCCCTAATCCATATTCCCTAATCTCTAATCCAAAAATGTTTACGAGACAAGTGCAGAGAGGAAGAGAAAAAGCTTGATATAAGTAGAGAAACGTATGAAAAAAGGTGTTGTA
>DAIOXG010000113.1:0-7604 GCA_036758085.1 Prevotella sp.
ATACTTGCAGGAGTTCAGGAACCGCCTCGAAAGAAACATTGGTGGTCGTTGTAATTTGAATTTATAAAAAGCGTTTTGTTGCATATAGATTTATGGACAAGACGCTTTTTTTTAGAATATTTAGTTATGATAAAAGAAAAAACAAGAAACGAAATATTTCGTTTTGTTGTAACAGGTGTACTTGCAACCGTTATACATTATGGTATATATTATGCTTTGCTGAATTTTATAAATACCAGTATAGCATTTACGATAGGATATTTCCTAAGTTTTATTTTCAATTATTATATGTCGGCGCGTTTCACTTTCCGCAAGAAAACGTCAGCCAAGAACGGAGCTGGTTTTTTAGGAGCCCATCTCTTCAACTATCTTCTTCAGGTTACATTACTAAACATATTCCTTTATATAGGTGTACCAAAGGCAATTGCTCCATTTCCGGTATATGCAATATCAATACCGGTAAACTTTATAGTCGTACGTTTCGTTTTCAATCGCAAGTGATGCGGGTAAAAAAGTTCAGAACATATTGTTCTCTTATCTTATTAAAAATTAAGAAAAATCAGCTGAAGATATAGCTATTATAAATATATTGTTTATATTTGTATTTGTTTTCAGAATATACAGTAGCATTAAAAATAGAAAATCTATGTGTGGAATAGTAGGATATATAGGATATAGAGAAGCTTATCCGATATTGATAAAAGGTCTGCATCGTTTGGAATACCGTGGTTATGACTCTGCCGGAGTGGCACTTATAACAGACGATGACAAGATGAATGTATATAAGCAGAAAGGGAAGGTAAGCAATTTAGAGGAGTTCGTTGCCTCAAAAGATTGTTCTGGACATGTAGGAATTGCTCATACCCGATGGGCTACACATGGAGAGCCGTCAGCAGTGAATGCTCATCCGCATGTTTCCCAGAATGGCAGATTGGCACTCGTACACAATGGCATAATAGAGAACTATGCAAGTTTAAAAACATTCCTGCAGGGAAAAGGTTTTGAGTTTAAAAGTTCAACAGATACAGAAGTTCTGGTTCAGTTGATACAATTCATTCAGGACGAATATCATAAAGATCTGGAGGGCGCTGTCGTTTCGGCACTTCGCAGAGTTACAGGAGCTTATGCCATTGCTGTTTTGGATAAAGATTGTCCCGACAAGATAGTTGTTGCCCGGAAATCCAGTCCGCTTGTTATCGGAGTAGGCAAGGATTATAAGGAATTCTTCCTTGCTTCTGATGCCCTGCCGATAGTAGAGTACACCAATCAGATGATATATTTAAACGACTGTGAGGTAGCTTTATTGAAATTAGGAGAAAAAGTAGAGATCCATAATCTCGACAATGAGGATATCGATCCGAAGATAAAGGAAGTCGACATCGATCTACACAGTCTTGAAAAAGGTGGTTACGACCATTTCATGTTAAAAGAGATATACGATCAGCCAAGATGTATTGCCGATTGTATGCGTGGTCGTTTGAATCTTGAGAGAAAAGAAATAGTGTTAAGTGCCATCAACCAGCATCGCGACAGACTGCTGAGGGCAAAGCGCTTTATAATAGTAGCATGTGGAACATCGTGGCATGCGGGACTGATCGGAAAGCAATTCATCGAACAGTGGTGCCAGATACCGGTAGAAGTAGAATACGCCTCGGAGTTCCGCTATCGCAAACCGGTCATTATGCGAGATGATGTAGTAATAGCAATCTCGCAAAGTGGAGAAACGGCAGATACGCTTGCTGCATTCGAACTGGCAAAGGAGAAAGGCGCCTTATGTTTCGGTATCGTTAATGTAGTGGGGTCAAGCATAGCCCGTGCTTCAGATACAGGAATATACACCCACGTAGGTCCGGAAATCGGTGTCGCCTCAACAAAGGCATTTACCGGTCAAGTTACGGTATTGACAATTTTTGCCCTTGCCTTAGCTCATGAACTGGGCACAATACCTCAGGTGGAATACGAGAAATATGTAACAGAGATGGGCGTTATTCCGGAGAAGATGAAAGAAGTATTAAAGCAAGACGGAAAGATAAAAGAAATATCCCGTGCTTTGACGTATGCCCGTAATGCATTATATATGGGAAGAGGCTTCAATTATCCGGTAGCCCTTGAGGGCGCATTAAAGTTAAAGGAAATAAGCTACATACATGCCGAAGGCTATCCGGCAGCAGAGATGAAGCATGGTCCGATAGCTTTAGTCGACGAGAGTATGCCAGTAGTTTTTGTAGCAACCCATCATCAGTTGTATAAAAAGATCTTGAGTAATATTCAGGAAGTGAAGGCAAGAAACGGAAGAATCATAGCCATCGTTACAGAGGGAGATGCAGCCGTGAAAGAAATTGCCGAGGCAACAATCGAGGTTCCGCCTACGCTTCCAGCTGTCGCTCCGTTGCTTTCTGTCATTCCGTTGCAGCTTATGGCATATCATGTGGCAGTATTCAAGGGACTGAATGTTGACCAGCCTCGAAACCTTGCAAAGTCAGTTACTGTAGAGTAGAAAAATATAATACGAACAGATATCAATGAAGAAAGAAGATTTAAAAATAATATTCATGGGAACACCAGAGTTTGCCGTAGGAACGTTGCAGGCTCTGGTAGAGGGCGGATATAATGTAGTAGCTGTTGTTACTCAGCCCGACAAACCTGTAGGCAGACATCAGGACACATTACAGGCATCGGCAGTTAAACAATATGCACTTGCCAACAATTTGCCTGTATTGCAGCCCGTAAAGATGAAGGATCCGGCATTTGTAGAAGAACTGCGTTCGTATGACGCAGACCTTCAAGTGGTCGTTGCGTTTAGAATGCTTCCCGAAGTTGTGTGGGCAATGCCACGTTTGGGAACCTTCAATGTTCATGCAGCCTTGCTGCCACAGTATCGTGGAGCAGCGCCAATAAACTGGGCAGTAATCAATGGAGAGACAAAGACTGGTGTGACAACGTTCTTCCTCGACCATGACATCGATACCGGCAGAGTCATAATGCAGGAACCTTTCGAGATAAAAGACGACTATAATGTTGAAAATGTGTACGACGGACTGATGAACCTCGGAGCAGATATAGCCCTGAAGACAATCGACAAGATAATAGAAGGCGACGGACATGTAGATTCTCTACCTCAGGAAGAAATGATAGATGTAGGTACGGAATTGCATAATGCCCCAAAGATATTTAAGGAGACATGCAGGATAAACTGGAATCAGCCTGCAAAGAAAGTCTATGATTTCGTAAGAGGTCTTTCTCCTTATCCTGGAGCCTGGACCGATGTTGCAGATGGTAATGGAAAGGCATACGTATTGAAAGTCTTCAATACGGAAAAGACAGGAGAGAAGAGAACTGGTGAGGTCGGAGACTTTTCCGTTTCTGCCGGGAAACTCTTTGTCAATGCTCAAGACGAGAAGCTCAAACTAAACGTAATACAGTTGAGTGGAAAGAGAAGAATGGAAGCTCGTGACTTTATAAACGGCATGAGAGATTTGGACAAGTTTAAGGCTTTATGATTATAAAAACAGCGGAGGATGTGAAAATTTGCACATCCTCCGCTTGTTTTATAACCATATTTATTTTTTAGAGAGCCATTCTTCAGCCCGTTGCAAGTCAGCTGGAGTATCAATACCGACAGTTTCGATATCCGTTCTTCCCACTTTAATCTTATATCCGTTCTGCAGCCATCTCAGCTGTTCAAGACTTTCGGCAATTTCGAGACTTGATTGAGGAAGCTGAGTAATCTCCTTCAGCACATTCCTCCGGTAAGCATACAGTCCGATATGTTTAAGGAAAGGAAATTTGTCAGCCCATTCATTCCTCTCAATGTTTCTGATAAACGGAATAACGCTTCTGCTGAAATACATAGCGTAATTATTGTTGTCTACAACAATTTTGGGAGAATTAGGATTCTCGATAGGCTCCATTCCCCGTGTAGGGTCAAAAGGTTTTCCGAGTGTAGCAATCTGGGTATTCTCATCGTTGAAGCAAGAGCAAAGTTCTTTAATCTGTGATTCCTGAATAAAAGGTTCATCCCCCTGAATGTTAATGACCACATCAAAAGAGTTCTGGATTTTCTCTACAGCCTCTTCTATTCTGTCAGTTCCGCTCTTATGGTTAGGCGAAGTCATAATCACCTTACCTCCGAACCCTTCCACGGTATTAAAAATCCGTTCGTCGTCGGTAGCCACATAAACATCGTCAAGAACCTTGCATACCTGTTCGTAAACCCTCTGAATAACGGGTTTACCGCCAAGAATAGCCAATGGCTTTCCCGGAAAGCGCTGTGAAGCGTATCTTGCCGGTATAATTCCAACAAATCTCATGATATATTTATTTTATAAAGTTATTACAATTAATCCACAAATCGTATATATGTCCGGTCATCAAATGAGCCTCTGTCAGGAGCAAGTCCCTTTGTTGCCACATTCTCGTTGATACATAGAGGATCATCAGAAAGTAAGCGTTGCAATTCATTCTCGCTCTCATTCAGAGTGCGTTCCAGTTTCGGATAGCCGTCGCTTGCAAGGATAATCTCAGAATCCTTATCTTTTATATCAATAACTTTCACCAGTCGGGTAGGGATATCAAAACCGTCGATAACAGGGAATGCAACGTTCTGAAGTTTGCAAGCCTCTTTCAGCTTAGGCATTATCGCCTTTCTTCCTATGTCGTCTGCCATGATAGAGTCAATAGAACTGCCGTTTCTCAATGCCTGTTTTATAATCTCTGCGCGTTCTTCGGCGATTTCCCTTTCATGGGGCTTAGGGTTCTCGAACAATTCTCCGTTCACCATACATTGGCAGTCGCCGACCATCCATATCTGTTTATAGAAGCGACTGTAAACCACGGCACTTGCTGTCATCCTCATTACGGGAAACTGTAGCAAGTCGTCCATGTCAGCCTCTGCACCAAGGTAAATGTTTCGTATCCTTTCCGTAACACCCTTGCAGAAGGATTGTAGAGAACAGTCCTTTGGCATACGTAGGATATAATCGCAAATGGTTTTCATACACAATTTGCCGTTAGAATACCTCTCGTCGATTCTAAACGAAGTCTTGCTTGTGCTGCCGTCAACAACAGCAATAAAGTCATCGTTCGCGGCGATTCCGTCCTCGCATAGCTCTTGGCTTATTTTCCCTGTAATCCTTTGCTCTTCTATTCTCATTCCTGTTTCGCTTATATTCCTGTCGCTTGTTGTCAGAGTTTCTTGTCTCCTTGTTCTGAGCCATAGCCTTATAGTCGGGTCTGTAGGCTCCGGCATATAGTTGCGTGATAAGGTCAGCCCTGCCAATACGCTTCAGTTCCCTTTCGATATTCCTTCTTTCCTCCGGCTTGTACCAAAAGAAGAACATCCTTTGTGCGAGTTTTTCTTTAGGCGTTTTAGCCGAGAATACCGGCTCCAGTGTATATGGATGGAATCCCGTATACCATGTTTCCGTACTGATTGTCATTGGTGTAGGTGTGAAATCCTGCACCTGTTCAAGGTGGAAATCAAGTTTCTTCGTCTTAACAGCAAGTTCCGCCATGTCCTCTTCGTGGCATCCCGGATGGCTGCTGATAAAATACGGTATAATCTGCTGGTTAAGGTTCTCTTCCTTGTTTATTCTGTCGAAAATCCTTTTAAATTCGCCGAACAGTTCAAACGAAGGCTTTCTCATGAGTCTCAATACACTGTCGGAAGTATGCTCAGGGGCAACCTTCAGTCTGCCGCTGACATGCTTGCATATCAGTTCGCGAGTATATTCTTTGGCAGCTTGGTTGGTCTTCTCGTCCTTACTCCTGTGCAGTAGCAGGTCATATCTCACTCCACTGCCGATAAAGCTCTTCTTTATTCCCGGCAGAGCGTCGACAGAGCGGTAAATGTCGAGCAGTGCAGAATGGTCGGTGTTAAGATTTGGGCAAACCTGAGGGTTGATACACGATGGACGCTTGCATCTCTCGCATAGCGACTTGTTCTTGCCGCCCATGCCATACATGTTAGCCGACGGACCGCCGAGGTCGCTGAGATAGCCTTTGAAATCATCCATCTGCGAGATAAGCTTTACCTCCTTGAGAATACTCTTTTTGCTACGGCATACAATGAATTTCCCTTGGTGGGCACTGATTGTACAGAAAGCGCATCCGCCGAAACACCCGCGGTGTATATTGACAGAGAATTTTATCATTTCAAAAGCAGGTATTCTCTTGTTCTTATATTTAGGGTGGGGGAGGCGCGTAAACGGCAAGTCGTATACTGCGTCCAGTTCCTCGGTCGTCATCGGTGGATATGGAGGGTTGACTACAACAAATTCTTTGCCGATACCCTGGATAATCCTTTGTGCATGAATCTTGTTAGACTCTTCCTCGATGACTCTAAAGTTTTCTGCCTGTGCCTTCTTGTTTTGCAGACATTCCTCATGCGAGTGAATTCTTATGTCGTTGTCTTTAAATCCTCCGTCAATGCCGTCGGCACCAGTCATATATACAGTCTGCGGTATATCTTTAATATCCTTAATGCTGAAACCTTCAAGCATCTTGTTGCAGAGTTCGACGATAGCCTTCTCGCCCATACCATATATAATAAGGTCAGCTCCGGAGTCCTTGAGAATACACGGCATAAGCTTGTCTTTCCAATAGTCGTAATGAGTAAGTCGGCGCATGGAGGCCTCTATGCCGCCAAGGACGACGGGAGTGTCAGGATACAGTTCTTTGAGGATTTTTGTATAAACAATAGTGGGATACTCCGGTCGGCAGTCGTGCCTGCCGTCAGGACTATAAGCATCTTCCGACCTTAACCTCTTGTTGGCCGTATATTTGTTGACCATAGAGTCCATACACCCCGGTGAGATACCGAAGAAGAGTCTTGGCTTTCCCAATTTCTTAAAGTCGCGGTAATCCCCGTGCCAGTCGGGCTGTGGTACGATAGCAACCTTTAGTCCCTGAGCTTCAAGAACACGTCCGATGACAGCAGCTCCGAAAGACGGATGGTCAATATACGCATCTCCGGAGAACAGAATAACGTCAAGTTCATTCCATCCTCTCAGTTCCACTTCCTTTTTCGTTGTCGGTAGCCAGTCGGTAAGTCTGTGTTCGCTCATTAATCCTCTTTCTCTGCGTTCTCGTCGTTTTTCTCTACCCATTCGATATAGAGCAGAATCAGTTGATGAAGACCGAAAGCCTTCATATTCTGGTTGTAGATAACATCCAGACACAAGTCGATAAGTCCTTTGTCTGCACCTTTGTTTGACTCCAACATTGACCTCATGTTCAGTTTCAGTTTGTCGAGAACAGCTTCGTCGATAAATCCTGTGCTGTCAATGAGGTTCTTCAAAAGAGAGTATTTTTTTATAGTCTGCAAGTGTTCTTCACTTACGTTGATGCTTCTTGTTCCCGAAGCGTTAGCCTGTATTTTATACATGATGAAATTAATTTGTTATTGTTCTTTATGGAACGCTCTTCAGCTTGCGTAAACCTTTTTTGAAGTGCGTTTATTATAATTTCTACAAAGGTAAAGGAAATCTGTGATACCGCAAAAAAACAGATACTATTTTTTTGAATGTTTCATGTTTCAATATCTTTGAATTACACAGAGCTGTTACCTTTCAAACATATATTCAGTTTTCTTGCGGTAATTTTCA
>DAIOXG010000114.1:0-7563 GCA_036758085.1 Prevotella sp.
GGTCTTCACATCTGTATGCACCTTACAGAAAGCTGCAAAGTCGCTACACTCCAACAAATATGCCGCAGCCTCGTTCATCAGCGGAAAGTCGAGGTCGTAATGAAGTTCGCAGGAATAGAACCGTTGGAAGGGATTCTTCCTTGTATGTATATAATAACGGTAAGTGCGCTTCACGGCACTAAACCTTGCATGCATGTCAGCCTCAACAGGAATAACCTTACTCACACTAATGTCTCTCGGCAGCAGTCTGTTGAGTTTGTATGCGAGCTGCCCACAATCTATCTCCTGCTCCATATCGAAATGCGCCACCATCAGGCGGGCATGCACTCCGGCATCCGTGCGCCCTGCCCCCACAATCTCTATCTGCCGGCGCAAGATGGTGGATAGTGCCTTCTGCATCTCCTCCTGAACGGAATTGCCGTTCGGCTGTATCTGCCAACCGTGATAGTTGGTTCCGTCATAGCTTAAATATATAAAATATCGTTGCATCTTGTATATACCATTCGAGTTACTTCTCTTTTCAGTCTGCAAAATTACTCCTTATATGCCGATAAAAAAAATATTATGCAGAAAAACAGACCAAGCGTCAGCGTCCTGCAATCAAATCGTCAATGATGGTCTTTACGGAAGAGCTGTTTATCTGCTTGCGGAAATGTACGGTATATCCGTTTTTCGTCATGGCATTGAAGAACTCCTCGGCACACGAAATCTTTGTCTCTTCATCCGTTGATATATGCGTTTCCTTGTCATAGGCCTTAGTCTCTATGACAACATTCAGCTCCTTTGTGCCGTCAGACTTTTTCACTACATACATAAAGTCAGGACTGTAGTTGCTCGAAGCCACAGTAGGAATA
The DNA here is from genome assembly GCA_036758085.1 of Prevotella sp. Classification (GTDB taxonomy): domain Bacteria; phylum Bacteroidota; class Bacteroidia; order Bacteroidales; family Bacteroidaceae; genus Prevotella. Next base: position 855 of record DAIOXG010000114.1, read on the forward strand.
CAAATGCTGTGCGACGGTATCTTTCCATACACTATAACTTCATCGATCTCCGTCCGGATATTCTGAAGTTCCAATCCCGAATCGTGGGCATAAGCATCATACAGATACTTCACCGGCGGTTCGCCCGGCACATACATGCTTCCGATATATGCCTGTACGACTTCATCCTTTACGGCTCCGTCGGCATCTGTCAGCTTCGTTTCCCTCGCCGTGTAATTTGCCTGCTTATAGCGCACAAGTACTGTGAGCCTTTCGCATTTCCAGTCGTCCACAGCTCCAACAAGCCTTGCCAGGGAACCGTCGTTAAACATCTCGTCTGATATGCTGCAACCGTTTGCTGCCGCCCGGCATATCGCCTTGTGCAAGACATACACCGGAATATTGGTATACCTTGCGCCACGCTTCAGGAAATCGCCATATCCATAATGGTGGTTCTGCAAAGTCAGTTCGATATGCGGACCGTCGTATGCAACAGCAATTCCGTCTTTTATATCCAGGATTCTGCGTGAAGACTCCATCGTCTGAAGCGAGAACACGTGCTTGTCCCGGATAACTGAAGGTAGGTCTTTTTCTATAGTGCGTTCTATCTCCTTGTCGAAATAAAGCACGTATTTTCTGTTCAGCTGCGCCCACAGTTCCCGAAGCTCCTCGAATCTCGCCTTTCGCACATGAATCTTGTCGGAGCGGCTGCTGTTGCGGTTGATTATGCGGTTTACGTTTATATTTCCGAGCATATCCTTGAATTCCGGATACTCAATGAGCATATCGTCAAACTTCTCCGCCACTACATTCTTGTCGAAGTCCACATAGCCTTTGTCCATAAGTTCAATGAAGAACTTATTGACGTTTATGCCACGCATCTCAGCCACCTTAACAATATCATCAGAAGTAATTGAAAGCGTGTTTCTCTTTACAGGGTCGAGTTCCCCGTTGATTTCCGCTACAAGTTTGTTGGCAAAGTCCTTTTCCGTGAAGTCCACGATATAGTTGAGCATAAACGACGAGTCGCTGATTCTGTTTCCGGCACTGTCTACGGGCAGGCGCAGCCCCCTGCCGACCTCCTGCAGCTTGCTTGTTTCCGAACCGCTGGAGCGCAGCTTGCATATAGTGAATACATTAGGATTGTCCCAACCCTCCTTCAGAGTCCATTTCGAGAACAGGAAGCGCAGCACATTTGGCTTGCCGTCTTTATGCTTAAAGCTCAGCAGTTCCTTTTTGCCGTGGAGTATCAGTTTCACCTCACGGGCGATATTCTCGTCGGAATCATTGTTGTCCTGCGAGAAGTATCCGGCACAGGAGTCCTCGATATTCTCCAATGTTGCCTTGAGATAAGCTTCATACTCAGGCGTGTTCTGCCTTTCAAGTTCTTTTTTCACTCTTGCGGCGAGCATGTCGATAAATTTAGTCCTCAACCATCCGCCATTCTTTCCCTCCGGTCCGCGGAAGCTCTCTATGCTGTCAATAAAAAACAGGGCGAGGGTCTTTATCGGCAGTCCTTCGCGACAGAAGTTCTCCCGTTCCGTTTCAAAATGCCGCATCAATGCAAGTTCTATCATCCCCTCCTGATAGGAAGAGGCAAACTGGTCCGGAAAGAATTCCTCGCCCGCCTGTTTGTCCTGTCCGTTGGTGAGCGACACCACATTCTTCGCTATAGCCTCGACAGAAACGCCGTCCAAGTCGGCATCCATCACTCCGAGACTGTCGCCTACGTGTAGCGTGAAAGTCTTGCTTGTGTTGTCGGCATACGTCAGTTTCATATTCACGCTCTCGCCCCTGACAGCCGAGAGCACCTTCACTTTCCTGTCTGCCTTTCTTCCGCCCGGGAGTTCGAGATGCTCTTTTGCCACTCCCTTGATAAGTCCACTGTTGAAAGACTCCGCTGCATTCAGATCGTATATCAGTTCCTGGTAGTCCTTCACCGTGTGCTTGCCTTTGCCCTTCCCCACTACGAGTTCCGGGAATGTCGCTCCGTAGCGCAACACAAGTTGCGGACGGAAATTCTCTATCAATGCCGCATACGACTTTCCGCCGCGCTCCACGCGGTGCGGCTCGTCGATAATCAGCACGGGCTTTGTGTCGGCAACGGCGTCAACGGGACGGTGGAATTCGCCCAGCAGCTGGTCGTAGTCGTCGCGGGTGAGCAGTTTTCCGCTTGTCAGCAGCTGTGTGTTGAGGAGCAGGACATATATTCTGCGCCTGGCGTGGTGTGTGCCGTAGAAGAAGTGCCCCACAGCCGACGGCATGTTCAGTCTGCCCTTCTTCTGCTGCTTCTGCGGTTCGAGCAGGCAGACTTCCATTTCAGCATCATAGCCGCACACTTTGTCGAAATGGCGTACTACCTCGGGTTCTGTTAGGAATGCTGCCGTTCCAGCCTTTATCGGGAGTGTAGGCACGGCGATGATGAACTTGTTGAATCCGCAACGCTTGTGCAGTTCAAACATTGTCCGGGCATACACGTATGTCTTTCCCGTACCCGTCTCCATCTTGATGTCGAGGATGCGGTGATGCGGCAATGCCTTTATTTTCTCCGAGAGCATAAAGTGGGTTATCCTTTGCTTCGCTGCTTTAATCTGGATATTGGTACGCCGTCTCACGTCATATATAGCCCCTGTGCTCAACTGGTATTTCAGCAAGGGGTTCTGGTGGCTTTTCTTTGGCGGCTCCTGTATTGAATCTTCAACGATTGCCGCAACGCCCTCTACCGGCACGGTCTGGTGCGTGAGGTTACTTTCGAGTTTTAGTTCCATATACTTTGTGCCCCCTCTAATATCTTATGTCCATGTTCACTGTCAGCGTCTTGTTCCCTTCTTTCAGTGTGCGCAGATTTTTCTGCAGTTCCTCCCGGTGTGTAAATCCGAAGCTGTAGCCGAAGATAACGATATTGTGCGGCGAAAACGGCTCTCCGTTGTATTTGTCCATAAGTGCGACGATACTGTTCTCGTCGAACTCGTTGTCGGGGTTTATCATATACAGGTGGTCGTCTTTCCAGTATGCGGTGTATCTGCCGAGCTTCACCTCTTCCGCCTCTGCCGTCAAGCCGTAGCCGTCGGCTTCGAGCCATGTGGCGAGCACTGTGTCCCGTCCGAAGTCGTCCACGGTGAGCGGCGTGATGCTGTTCATCGCAGGGTCAAACTTGTCCATCAGCAACAGGGCGTCTTCTTTCGGCTCTTCCAATATGTAATGCTTAAAGCCCAAGTCGCCGGCAAATAGCGGATTCTGCTCCTTTATCTTCTTGGCGGCACGCTTGATGCGCTCCATGCCGACTTGGTCGATGGTGGAGTAACCGGCTTTGGCGGCTTCGCTATCAGGTTTGCAAGGTTCTGGCAATTGAACAAGTATATAAGTTCTATTTCCTCCATCTTCTGCATTTTTTTGCATTACAGCATGCGCCGTTGTTGAACTGCCACCGAAAAAATCAAGTATTAAAGAATTTTTTTCTGAAGCAATCTGAATTACACGGAGCAGTAAATCTACAGGCTTAGGAAAATCAAAGACCTTTTTACCATCAAACAAGTCACGAACTTCCCTCGCAGCTTTCTTGTTTCCTTCCAAATCAGCCCACAAAGGTGAAGGTCGTTTTGTTCGACCATCAAGATAGTATTTGACATACGGCCACCATATTTCCATGTCATTTCGTTTCGTCTTCTTCCAAAGAATCATGTTTTCCTTTACAAGATTATCATAGGTCTTCCTTTCTACTCGCCAACGACTGTCATACCCCGTAGCCGCTGTTGGATATAATACATTGCCGTCAGGATTTTCTATTCCATAATACATATTTGGACGATCTTCACGTTTATCGTTCGAACCTGTTTTTCGTAATTGGTCATAAGCATAGAAGCCCACATCATCTTGATTTTGAAAACGTAATTTATCCTTTTCAGTCAAATCAAGACCATTCATTTCGAATTCTGGGTTCTTTGAGTATACAAGTATATAATCAAAAGAACTTCCTAATCCTCCACTATCCTGTCCTGTTGTCTGTCCTGTCGGACGCACGACATTACCAATAAAATTCTCCTCTCCGAACACCTCATCACACAGTTTTTTGAGATTCGCCTGTTCGTTGTCGTCAATAGAAATAAAAATCACTCCGTCGTCGCTGAGCAGGTCACGTGCGAACGACAGTCGCGGCAACATGAACGTTAGCCATGCAGCATGGCTTGCGCTGCCGCGGCGAGTCATCGAGAGGATACGCTCAGCACGCTCACGAGGCACATCAAGACGCTCCGCAAGCTCGGCAGCACTGAAATTGAACTTGTCGTTATACACAAAGCCGTCGCTACCCGTATTGTACGGCGGATCGATATAAATCACCTTCACCCTTCCGCTATACGACTTCACCAGATGCTGCAACGCATCAAGGTTGTCGCCGCTGATATACACGTTCTTGCTGTTCCGGTTCTCCGGCTTGGCGTTGTGCTCCTCGTCGGGGCGAAGCAGCGTGGTGGTATCCATATTGCAGAGCATGCGGGCATAGTTCTTGCCCAGCCAGTTGAAGCCGCTCGTCTCGTCGGTCAGCGTCGTGCCTCCCGGTAGCGAAGCCTTGAAAGCCTCGATATCAAACTCGCCGTCAGCATTAAAACACTGCGGAAAATATTTCTTCAGAGTTTCTATCTCTTTCTGCCCTGCCACTGCATCGGCATTCCGGGTCATTATATCTTTTATCATATCTTTATAAAATCTTCTGTGAATCAGGCTAAATCATTGTAGGATATTCCTCACGCATAATCCTGTCCATCTCTATCTCCACCTCCTTATTGGGATATCCGAGAGTATATAGCCGGATGATTGGATTAAACTTCTTTATCGTAAGATATCCGCTCTGATATAGAAGCGGCAACGGGATACCATCTGTTCCGGAGACACGTCGAAGTCATCCACATCACAACTTTTCTTCTCGATATCCATCACGTTTACATGATATTTCTGAAGCGTTTTGATGAGATAAGCGTCATCTCGGCAATAAATCTCATCATGTCTGGATTATATTGCTTTCGACTTGCATTACCTTTTGCAAATATATAAAAAAAAAACGGAACATGTGTCTGTTGGAATGAAAAAGGAGAAAAACTATAAAAATCACTCTATATTCCGCATGAGCCAAAATTAAAGCATGGCAATTTTTGCAGAAAAAAATTAATGCACTACCTTTGCATAAGATAGTCGCATTTTCCGGGATAGCGTTGGCAATGTTTCCCTTTCTTTTATATTAATGAATTATCACTCTATATGAACAAGACTTATCTTCATCCCATAATGCTTGCCGGAACAGGCAGCGATGTGGGCAAGAGTATTCTCGCCACTGCCCTATGCCGAATCTTCCTGCAAGAGGGTTATCATCCGGCACCATTCAAGGCGCAGAATATGGCGCTTAACTCCTTTGCCACTCCCGACGGACTGGAAATCGGACGGGCTCAGGCTGTTCAGGCGGAGGCTGCCGGTCTGCCATGCTCCACGGATATGAACCCGCTATTGCTGAAACCTAACTCGGAACATACCTCTCAGGTGGTGCTTAACGGAAAACCCATCGGCAACCGCTCGGCATACAGCTATTTCCGCAAGGAGGGACGCGAGGAACTGCGCTCTGCCGTGAACTCTGCCTTCGACCGACTGGCGAACCGGTTTAACCCGATTATTATGGAGGGAGCTGGCAGCATATCTGAGATTAACCTGCGCGACTCCGACCTCGTGAACATGCCGATGGCACGTCATGCCGGGGCTGACGTTATACTCGTGGCGGATATCGACCGCGGCGGTGTGTTTGCCTCTTGCTACGGTAGCGTGATGCTTCAGACTCCCGACGACAGGAAAAGGATTAAGGGAATTATTATTAACAAGTTCCGTGGCGACATCCGTCTCTTCGACAATGGACGAAGGATGATTGAGGAGCTGTGCGGCGTACCCGTGCTCGGCGTCGTACCGATGTTCCGCGACATCGTTATCGAGGAGGAGGACAGCGTGGAACTGGAAAGGAAAATCCATTCGCTGGCTCTTGGAAAGGTGAACATCGCCGTTGTCTTGCTCCGACATATCTCTAACTTCACAGACTTTAATGTTTTGGAGCGCGACAGTAGAGTTAATCTTTTCTATACAAACAACATTTCTGACATCGAAAAATCTGACATCATCATTCTGCCCGGTACGAAGGCAACGCTCGACGACCTTTACGAACTAAGGCGAAACGGAGTGGCACAGGCTATCATCAGGGCGCACAAAGAGGGAAAGACGGTTGTTGGCATATGCGGAGGTTTCCAAATGCTCGGACAAGTGGTTGCCGATCCCGACGGCGTGGAGGGAAGCGTGGCACAACTGCCGGGACTCGGACTGCTCGACACCATAACGCTGATGAAACGTGACAAGGTTACAAAACAGGTTTCTTTCTCATTCAACGGAGCGGAATGTAAGGGATATGAGATTCACCAGGGCGACACCGTATATTCTGAACAATCAGAAAAAGCTGGGAAGAAAACTGAAGATATTGTCATGGCTGAACATTGTATCGGAACTTACATCCACGGTATTCTCGACAACGGGGCGGTTATCGATTTTATCCTTAAACAATATGCCAACGGGAAGCATAGCGAGGAAACGGAAAGCGTGGAGGAGTTTAAAAACCGCCAATACGACTTGCTCGCAGCTCATGTGAGAAAGTATGTTGACATCGACAGACTGATTAAAATTATGCAATCATGATTTACGGACACGG
>DAIOXG010000115.1:0-7559 GCA_036758085.1 Prevotella sp.
GGCTTCGGCTCAAATCACACTGAACAAACCGGAGGCTAAGCCGGCTACTAACATCACCTCAACGGGATTTACCGCAAACTGGGGTGCGGTGAAGGATTGCGACGGATACGCCGTGTTTGTTTACGACCGCAAGAAGGTTACTGCAAATGGCGAGGTTACGATTGCCGACGAGGACTTCAACGGTATTACGGGCGGAAACATCAACGAGCCGCTCGGTGGCGACGAGGAATATGTGGACCTCTCGGCTTACGGATATGCTCTGACTTACGGATGGAGCGCATACGCTTTCCCGAATTTCATTCCGAGCATGGTTGCAGGACTGGTTTACTCGCCGTATCTCGACCTGAGAGGGAACGACGGAAAATACAAAATCGTGGTTGATGCTTACTGCAACAACGGCGACGAGATTCGCATTGAGAGCAACGGCAAAGACGGCAAGGAGATTAAGTCCCAGAAGGCTCAGGTGGAAGGCGGAGCTACGGGTATCGCCGAACTGAGTTTTGAATTTGAAAACGGATGCAAGGATCTCTTCTTCAGCGTTATTAACAATACAGCGAAGGATGGCGACCCTGACTACTTCGACCGTATTCAGGTGAAGCAAGACTTGAAGATTGGCGACGTAATAAACGATATGGTGGGCGGTAATGATGCCGTGGACGCTGTGAGCGAAACGACTAACGATTCTATCACTTCTTGCCGCATCACGGGATTGTCGAAATATACTTCTTCTAAGGTGGTTTACTACGACCTCTACGCTTCGGCTAACGACTTCTCTACTCCTAACGGCTCTATGCCTTACACCTTCGTAACGAGTCCGTTTGCCGACCTCGTGAAGGTGGACTTGACAAAAAAGACTTCTGAGGTTTACGACCCGACTACCGACGGCATCGAGAATGTAACGGCTGCCACTGAAAACGGCAACGGTGCTTGGTACAACATCGCTGGACAGCGCGTGGAGAAGCCTGCGAAAGGATTGTTCATCCACAACGGCAAGAAAATTGTCGTGAAATAACTGTGATTTTCTAACTTAAAATATATAATAATATGAGAAAAATTAACTACATCCTTACCATCTTGCTCCTCGCCATTGGAGTGAACTGGGCTAAAGCTGACGACCAGACTCTGGTGTTGGGAAATTATGACGAGGTAGTGAACGGCGAATGGAACGAGGACCAGACTTACCAGGGCAGCTGGTGGATGGTGGCACCGACTCAGTTTAACGTGAAGTACACTGGCTCGCAGATTATCTATACAAAGAGCCAACTGGCTGCAATGGCTGGCAAGGAGATTAAGGGACTCAACTTTATTTATTATAATCAGGGTGCTTTCTCCGGTTTCCCAAGAACCGTAAATGTATGGGTGAAGGAGATTGACGACAGCGAGTTTGCTTACGACAGCGCAAAGAAGGCTTACAAGTATTTTGAATATTCTGATGCTACTAAGACTTTGGCTAACTATGTGTTCGACTACGATTTCTCTGAATATTACTGCATGAACGACGAGATTTCGTTCAACTTCGACAAGCCATTTGCTTACAGCGGAGAGAAGAATCTGCTCGTTACCATTACTTTCGATGGCAACGATACTTCCGATTCTCCTACAGACATCGAGTTTTACTACAACACGGAGGCTGAAAATGCTGCTATGACTACTAGCAGCGACAAATCGTCGTTTGCCGACTTCAACGAGTCGGAGGACTGGCCTTTTGCCAATGGCGGCGGTTCGACTCTCTCGCATGCCACTAAGCTCGCTCAGCCTCTTACAAAGTTCACCTTCCAGGAGGCAAGCAAACCGGCTCTGAAGAGTGCAGAACTGACCGGTACCGTGAAGTGCGGTGAGAATGCTGTTGAGGATGCTACGGTCAGCCTTACCGACGGCAAGAATGTTCTGTGTACCGTGAGCGCTGCCGACGGATCATACTCCGTTTTGGTGCCTGCAGGCGACCTCGACAAGGATTTCACTCTTAAAGTTACTGCTGATGGCTACGAGGACTATACTTCTACGGAGACCATGAAGTTTGCTTCTGACGAGAAGAAGTCGCTCGACATCAATCTCGTGAAGAAGGACGTTCCTTCTGAGCTTTCAGGAAAGGTTGTATCTAACGAAGACAACGCTCCGGTTAAGGGTGCTACCATTACGGTGAAGAACGACAACAACGAGTATTCTGCCACTACCGACGAGACGGGTGCTTACTCTCTCTCTGTAGTGAAGAGCGAGGAAACTTACACGCTTACGGCTAAGGCTGACGGCTTTGAGGAAAAGACTATTGCCGACCTTACTTTCACTCCGGGTGAACCGAAGACTCAGGACATTACTCTCATCAAGATTGACAATCCGTCTACAATGACGGGTAAGGTGACTTGTGATGGCGAACCGGTTGAGGGGGCTACCGTGAAACTGGCTGCCAAGGACAACAAATACATTACTTACAGCACAAAGACAAGTGCTGACGGTTCTTATCTGCTCAACGTGGTGAAGAGCGAGAAGACTTACACACTCACCGTTACCGACGGCGAATGTGAGGACTATACAGAGGACAACATCTCGTTCACTCCAGGTGAGTCTACTATCAAGAATATCTCTCTCACAAAGGCTGCGGAACCTGAAAACAGCGTTACACTCGGAAAATACGACAAGATGCTGAAGGACGGTACACTGGACGACTGCTACTACGGACACGGATACTCTTGGGCTGCCGCTCCTACTAACTTCTCTCACCAGTACACCGGTTCGGAGATTATCTACACCAAGGAGCAGCTGCAGAAGATGGCAGGAAAGGCTATCTCGCAGATAAACTTCGTGTTCCACAACGAGTCGGCTTATGATGCTTACCCTCGCACCGTGAAGGTTTGGGTAAAGGAAATCAACAAGGACGCCTTTGACTACGACGACAAGGCAAGTGCCTACAAGTTCTTCGACTATGATGATGCTTCTGTGGCTATCGCCAACTATGAGTATGACGGCGAACTCTACAACTATGCCGGAGGCAACGGCGAGATGGAACTCGTGTTCGACAAACCTCTGAAGTATAGTGGAGAGAAGAACCTGCTCGTGGCTCTCACCTTCGAGGGCGAGAACACTTGCAACGTGCTCGACGTAAACTTCTTCTACAACCCAGACCAGACGAAGAAGGCTATGACGTACTTCAGCGACAGATACACCTTCGGTGACTTTGCCGAGACTGAAGACTGGCCTTATGTAAACGACGACTGTGTTCCGTCTCTGGAGCAGCCTATAACTCGTTTCTTCTATACCGATGCTACCGGTATCGACAACATCACCACTGGCAGCAAGACTAATGTCAAGGCAAACGGTGAAGCTACTTACAACCTTTCCGGACAGCGTGTTGGCAAGAGCTACAAGGGCATTGTTGTAAGCAACGGAAAGAAGTTTGTGAAATAAGACAATCAGCTATAAACAAGATTAGCGGCAGGTCCCCCTGCCGCTTTCTTTTTTATCTGAATTGAAAGAAAAACAGAGTTTAATACAATAACAAGAAGAAACCTCCGTTTTATAAAGAGGTTCTTAGGTTTTGGGTTAGTTTTTGGTAAGTTGGATAAGTTTAGTTGGTTTGGAAGGTGTTGTAGGTTTTGTAAGGGAATCAACACCTACAACACCTACAACACCTACAACACCTACAACACCTACAACACCTACAACACCTATTATAAACAACAAAAAAACAATGGAATCCCCAAAAGAAAAAGGAATTATCTACGGTCTCAACGACAGACCGCCTTTCGTGGAAGCTGTGTTTGCAGCCTTGCAACACCTCTTTGCCATCTTCGTAGCTATCATGACGCCACCGCTCATCATCGCCTCGCAACTGAGACTCGACATAGAGACAACGAGTTTTCTCGTCTCCATGGCTCTCTTCGCTTCGGGCGTGTCCACGTTTATTCAATGCCGCAAATTCGGCAGCGTGGGAACAGGTCTGCTCTGCATTCAGGGCACGAGCTATTCGTTTATCGGACCGATAATAACGGCTGGCATGGGCGGCGGACTTGCCGTTATCTTCGGGTCGTGTATGGCTGCATCGGTGGTTGAAATCTTCGTGGGCAGCGTGCTCCGCTATGCACGAAAAATCATCACGCCGCTCGTGTCGGGCATCGTGGTAACACTCATCGGACTGTGTCTTATCAAAGTTGGCATTTCGGCTTGCGGAGGAGGCAACGCGGCGATGGCAGACGGCTCTTTCGGGGCTTTGCACAATCTCGGACTGGCGATGCTCGTGCTCGTGGTCATCGTGTTCTTCAACAGTAGCAAGAACCGCTACCTGCGCATGAGTTCTATCGTTATCGGACTTGCCGTGGGCTACGTCGTGTCGTGGATGCTCGGATATATTGACTTCGATTCGGTGAAGAGTTTCGGCGGTGTGTACTTCCCTATCCCATTTAAATATGGACTGGACTTCGACCTCTCGGCTTTCATCTCGCTGAGCATTATCTTCGTCATTACGGCTATCGAGGCTTATGGCGACATTACTGCAAACTCCATGATTTCTGGCGAACCGGTAGAGGGCGACGTGTTTATGAAGCGTGCATCGGGCGGTGTAGTGGCAAACGGCGTGTCGTCGTTTCTCTCTGCCGGACTGAACTCCTTCCCAAACTCTATCTTCGCACAGAACAACGGAATGATCCAGCTCACGGGAGTTGCCTCGCGCTATGTGGGATATTTCATCTCTGCCATGCTCGTAATCCTGAGCATCTTCCCGGCTATCAGTCTTGTGTTCTCGCTCATGCCAGAACCAGTGCTCGGCGGTGCCACGCTACTGATGTTCGGTACGGTTGCCGCATCGGGCATCAAGGTCATCGCTTCGCAGAAACTCGGTCGCAAGGAGATTCTCGTCATCGCCATCAGCTTTGCCTGCGGACTGAGCGTGGAGTTTATGCCGGAGATTCTCAACGGCTTCCCGGAGCAGGTGAAGAGTATCTTCTCATCGGGAATAACAACTGGCGGCCTCGTAGCTATTTTCTCCAATCTGCTTATCAAGATTAAGGAATAAAATAAGGAATTATAAACTTTAAGGAATAAAATAAAAAATTATAAACTTTAAGGAATAATAAAGATCGGAAAAAATAACCTGAAACTAAATACGAAAAACAACGGGACATGCACGACAAAACAAGACGTCGGCATGTCCCTATTTTTTCCTTACTCTTTTTCTTTACTCTTTATCCTTTCTTCGCAGACTTCTTCGTTGTGCTCTTCTTGCTTGACGATGATTTTTTTGAAGAAGAGGTCTTCTTGGTTGAAGATTTTGAAGAGGCGGAACTGCTCTTCGACGAAGTTGCGGTTGCTACTGGAGTATAATATTTCTCTGCCTCAGGCAACCATTTCTTTATGTCAGAGATGCGCTGTGCATCTGAAGGGTGGTCGCTCAAGAATGCCGGAGTGGTGCTCTGCGAACTTGCTGCCATGCGCTGCCAGAATGTTACTGCCACATTAGGATCGTAGCCTGCCATGGCGGCAAAAATGAGTCCCATGTAGTCTGCCTCACTCTCGTTCTTGCGCGAGTAATGAAGGTTGCTGAACTTACTGCCGAGTCCGAAGACGCCCTGAGCTATTGACGTAGTCTCGGAACTTACACCTGTAGTCTGAAGCACGGCACCAAGAATTTGTGAACCATACTGCTGCTTCATCTGCTTGCTGAGCTGCTCGGCAGAATGTTTTGCCACGGCATGAGCTATCTCATGACCAAGAACGACGGCAAGGGCTGACTCATTCTGCGTAATAGGGAGAAGTCCTTCGTAAACAACAATCTTTCCTCCCGGCATGCAGAACGCATTGGCGGATTTGTCTTGAACGAGATTGAACTCCCAACTGTAGTTTTTCAGTTCTGCTGCCTGATTATGCTCTTTCAGATATTTCTCCACAGCATTGGCAAGCCTCTGTCCTACCCTTTTCACCATGGCTGTATTTGCAGCGTTGGTAGAAACCTTTGCGGTCTTCATGTAATTGGTGTACTCCTGGTTACTGAGGCTCATCACCTGTTCGTCGGATACAAGAATGTGTTGTTTACGCCCTGTTACGGGCACCGTGCTTGTCGTTCCACAAGACACTACTGTCAGCGCGGCAACGGCTGACAGAAAATAACCTATTTTTTTCATTGCTTTTATATGAATTATATTTATACGTTTGCTTTCCATGACCCGGTGTTGTTTCCGACGGTCATAATACGATTAAATGCAAAGTTATATAAATTTAAGGACAAATGAAAAATATACATGAGAAATGTCAATATTATCTCCTTATAAGGAACGAACCTTTTACTCCTGGAACATCTGAGTTTATCTGAAAGGCATAGACACCCGGCGGAAGCAAGCGCAGGGAGAAGAGTGCCGTCCTGTCGGTAAATGACAAAGGAGATGACTTTACAAGCTCCCCAGAGACATTATATATTTTAATGGAGACCTCCGTAGGACACGGAGTATCTGGAGACAAACGGAACTCTATATTTTCTGAGGAAATATGAATATTTACAGACGAAGGGTTCTTCAACGGAAGTCCCTCTATTCCGTCGAGTGACAAGACATGCAGCAGACCGGCATAGACGTCTATTTCGCCATAGCCTGCATGATTGTCCTTAACCGTTTGCTGCTGAAGATTCCTGCGGTTGCAGGTCTTTGAAAAGACTTCAAGAATGTCTGATGGGGAAAGCGTAGGATTTGCATCAAGCCACAGGGCTATGGCTCCTGCCACAACAGGAGTTGCCTGAGAGGTGCCCGACAATGCGCCCCAAGGATAAGGTCTGCCGGAATACTGTGAATATGAGGTAATGAGGTAGCTGTCCTGGGGATTTGCCTCGGGATAGAAACTGCTCAACGACGAATAAACATTGGTGCCAGGAGCTACGACATCGGGCTTTATGAGTCCGTAACGGGTGGGACCGACGGATGAAAATCTGCCGACTTCTCCTTCTTTTCCCCACGACGACTCATGGCAAACGCCGTCTATGTCGGTATACGACTGACGGTAGGTTGTTGCTCCTACGCATATTACCGCTGGAGCTGCACCAGGACTGCCTATGCAACTATACGCCTCGCTGCCGCTCAGCGAGGGGTCCTGGCTATCGGACAAAAATACTAAGCCATTGCTAAACACCTCTACATCAGCATCTCTCCCACCGAAAGCCATGGAAAGCGACGGAAGCGAGGGAGAGGAACTCAAAACAAAATCATAGAACGTGTCGTCTGCCGATGCAGCAGAGCGGTAGGCTTGCAGCCGGAACACCACTTTCTGTTCGCCACTCTCGAGAGAATCGGCATAAAGGGAGTCGGCAGAGGCTACTACAGCGGCGCTGCTTACGGTCTTGCTCTTTTTCCCATCAGGGAAATAAGCCTCAACGGAAATGTCAAACACGGAGCGGGATTTTGCAGATACGGATCCGCTCCTGCCGTTAGTACTTACAACGAACATTCCGTCGCGCTCTTTTCCCGATGGCTTATGCAGGTAGTTGTTGTAATGTCCGTCATTTCCGGCACTCGCAACGATTATCCTGCCGGGGCCCGTCATTCGGGAGAGAGTTTCATAATACAGTTGCTGGTCGCCCGATCGGA
>DAIOXG010000116.1:0-7509 GCA_036758085.1 Prevotella sp.
TCTGTTCTTGCCCAGTCGAGCACAGGCATAAAATTATAACAGATAGTATGAATTCCTTCAAGTGAAAGGTTTTTCAGGCTTTCTTTATAATTTTCGATAAGTTGGTCGCGGTCTTTTCCTGCATATTTTATGCTTTCGCATACTGGCAGACTTTCTACTACAGACCATCTCATACCATAGCTTTCGATATATTCTTTCAGGTCGTGTATTTTCTCTCTTGTCCACACATCACCGTTAGGTACATCATGTAGAGCTGTGACAATACCTTCCACGCCGATTTCCTTCAGCATGGCAAGTGTTATTTTGTCATTTTTTCCGAACCATCTCCAAGTTCTTTCCATAGTTTTTTATAATTTATGTAATAAATAGTTTATGCAAAGATAATGCAAGGCGAGAGCAGAACATCAAATTTATTTGAATGTTATGCCGAGCCGTAGTTTATTTTATGCAAAGATAATGCAAATCTATGATATAGCAAAGTAATCTTTATGTTAAAATTGTTTTTGTGCAAGCGAGTGTACAATATTCAAATTTGGTGTATATTGTTCCCAACAAAATAGCATCTCATATTATATTCATCCATGATAAAATAAAAAAAAATGGCAGGAACAATGTTCATAAACAAAGTCCCTACCATTTTGATTATAGAATTTGTATAAAATTATTCGGCATCATCAGCCGGTTTCATGTTTGTATAAACATTCTGTACATCATCATCATCCTCAAGGATGTCTACCATTTTGTCGATAGTCTCACGCTGCTCAGGAGTTACCTCCTTCAGATCCGTAGGAATGCGAGTAAACTCAGCACCTGTAATCTCTATGCCCTTACCCTCAAGATGCTTCTGCAGGTCGCTGAAGCTTTTCGGATCTCCATAGATAGTAACCTCATTAGCTTCCTCGTCGAAATCATAATCCTCTTCCACTCCGTAGTCAATAAACTCCAGAATCAAATCGTCCATATCAAGGTCAGCAGGCTTCTTGAATGTGAATACTGCTTTTTGGTCGAAGAGGAACGAGAGAGAACCCTGAGTTCCGAGGTTACCGCCATATTTGTTGAATACGGCACGCACATTGGCAACAGTACGTGTAGTATTATCGGTTGCTGCATCTACAAAGATAGCTACTCCGTGAGGACCATATCCTTCATATGTAACCTCCTTAAAATCCTTTTGGTCTTTGCCCATAGCGTTTTTGATAGCACGCTCAACATTAGCGTTAGGCATGTTCTCGCGCTTTGCGGTCTGTATAATAGCCCTCAAGTGAGGATTATTCTCAGGGTCAGGTCCGCCAGCCTTTACGGCAATAGCAATTTGCTTTCCGATTTTAGTGAACGTACGGGCCATGTGTCCCCATCTTTTAAGTTTTGTCGCTTTGCGATATTCAAATGCTCTTCCCATTGGAGTTGTTTTTTATTGTTATTTTATTTCTTTATTATTTCATTTAGTATCCAAGCTTAATTAACATTATATCAGACAAATATACATCTGTATAGCGTCATAAGCATTATCTAAGCTCCGCACCGAGTTGTTTCTTCAGATTGTTGATAAGCTTAGACATTACTGCCTCAATATGCTTTTCGGTAAGAGTCTTCTCTTCATCCTCCAGGATAAAGTTTACAGCATAACTCTTTTTACCTTCCGAAAGGTTCTTTCCCTCATATACGTCAAATAGTTCAACGCGTTTCAGCAGTTTCTTTTCCGTTTGATAAGCGATTCTTTCAACCTCGGCAAATTCAATGCTGTTGTCGAGCAGCAATGCAAGGTCACGGCTTACAGGTGGGAATTTGCTTGGTTCTTTGAATGCGAACTTAGATTTCTTCACAGCTTTCATCAGTGCAGACCAGTTTAGTTCTGCATAATATACCGGAGCCTCAATACCAAAAGCCTTCAACTGCTTCTTGCATACAAGTCCCAGTTCTGCAAACACCTTACCTCCGCGGTTTTCGATAGCCATTGCAGTAGAGAAAATATCATTGTCGCTTTTCTTGAATACAACAGCTCCAAACGGCAATCCGATACGGCGCAAGATATTCAGTACATCAGCTTTCAGTTCATAGAATGAAGCATCCTCGTCTGGGTGCGTCCAACTTCCGCTTACGCGTTTTCCTGTAATCCATAATCCGAGATGATATTCCTCAGAATAAGCAGCTTGTGGATTCTCGTCAGAATGTTTTTCTTTAGAGAACGAATACACGTTACCAAACTCAAAGAAGTGGAGATTTGGATTCTTGCGCTTGATATTATGCTCCAGACTCTCAAGTCCGCCAAACAACAGCGTTTCCCTCATTACGTTCAAGTCCGAACTCAGTGGGTTCATTATACGTACGAGATTATCAGCGTGATAATGGTTCAAGTTCTCATAGTAGGCAGATTTAGTAAGCGAGTTATTCAGAATCTCGTTAAATCCGCATCCGACGAGTTGCTCACCCACAAGATTCTCCATCTTGTGTTTCTTGTCCTCATCGCCCTTTATAACAAGAGAACTTTTAAGCTGTGTAGGGATTTCCACATTATTATATCCGTATACACGCAGAATATCCTCGACAACATCGCATGGGCGCTGAACATCAACACGATATGCAGGAACCTGAAGTTTCAGTCCTTGCTCGTCCTCAGCCAAAACCTTCATATCGAGCCATTGACAGATATTCTTTATCAAGTCGTGAGGAATATCCTTACCGATGAGTCCTGTAGCATAGTCATACTTCAAGTCAACGATAAAATCCTGCATAGGCTCAGGATAAACGTCCTTGATTTCCATAGAAACCTTAGCGCCAGCCAGTTCCTTTGCCATTATTGCAGCTTGCTTCAGGGCATATATAGTGCCGTTAGGATCAATACCGCGCTCAAAGCGGAACGACGCATCCGTACTCAGTCCGTGTCTGCGAGCACTCTTTCTAATCCATGTAGGATGGAAATAAGCACTTTCCAGAACGACGTTAACCGTAGAGTCATAAGTACCACTACCCTTTCCGCCAAACACACCGGCAATACACATTGGTTCTTCTTCATTGCATATAGCAAGGTCTTTATCGCTCAGTTTATGTTCTTCGCCATCGAGAGTAACGAATGGTGTACCTTCCGGCATAGTCTTTACAACAATCTTGTGTCCTTTTACCATATCCGCATCAAAGCAATGGAGCGGCTGTCCATACGCCATCATGATGTAGTTGGTAATATCGACGATATTGTTGATCGGGCGCAGACCGATGACACGCAACTTGTCTTGAAGCCATTCCGGACTTTCTTTAACCTCACATCCCGTAAGGCTAACACAAGCATATCTCTTGCATGCCTCATTGCAAACGATATCAACATCTATGTTGAGGTCGTTGTTGTCGACATTAAATTTCTCACAGTCCGGACGGTGTAAACTCGTCTCATAACCGTTTCTCTTAAGCCAGGCATAGAGGTCGCGTGCCACTCCCCAGTGTGACAGTGCGTCAGCACGGTTTGCAGTAATATCAATTTCAATAATCCAATCGCTTTCGAGGTTATAATATTCTGCAGCAGGCATACCCACCTTAGCATCTTCAGGAAGAACGATAATTCCATCATGACTTGTACCAACCCCAATTTCGTCCTCAGCACAGATCATTCCATAGCTTTCAACTCCACGCAACTTGGATTTCTTTATAACAAATTCCTTGTCGCCATCGTAAAGAACGCAGCCAAGGTCAGCTACAATAACTTTCTGTCCTGCGGCAACGTTTGGTGCGCCGCAAACTATCTGTGAGGGCTGTTCCTTGCCCAAGTCTACTGTTGTAACATGCAGATGGTCGGAATTTGGATGAGCCTCACAGGTTAGCACTTTGCCAACATACAGGCCTTTCAGTCCGCCTTTAATAGTCTGCACTTCCTCAAGTGCATCAACTTCAAGTCCCTCTGAAGTCAATGCGTCGCATACTTCTTGTGGAGTAAGATTAAAATCAACATACTCCTTCAACCACTTATAAGATATATTCATTATAATGTATTTTTACAATTTCATACATGCATTTGGGCGCAAAAGTACGAAAATTTAGTCGTTTAAGCAAGAAAAAAATTATGCATTTTTTGTGCATAACGAAAAAAGAGACAAAAAAGGGATATGCAAAACCGCATATCCCCTTTATAATTTAGTTTCTAATGTATTTTAGAAGAACAAATATCTGTTGTCCTTAACATTTGCCTTGATGTAAAGTTCCTGCATGAAGTTGCCGGCATACTGCATAGCCTTCTGCGACAAGCGCTGTTCATATTCTTTGTCGTTGAACTTGCCCGGACGCATTGTCTTGCTCTTTACCTGGAACAGATAAACACCGCCCTGTCCCTTTACTGCATGGCTTGAGAACTTACCTTTTGCTGTAGCAGCAACAGCTCCACTAAGTGCCGGCTCGCTTGTACCTGCAACAGATACGAATGCTGGTGAAGCAAAAGTAATTTGGTTCAAATCTGAAACCTTGGCGCCTTTAGCCTTTGCGGCAGCAATGCTGTTCACGCCATTGATCTTTGCAATAATCTTCTCGGCTTTCTTGTCTTTCAGCACCTCCTGCTTGATGTACTCCTTAACCTGCTCATCATCGAGAGAGCGATAACCCTTCTCGTGGGTCTTTGTAAGAGCAATTACAAGCAGATGGTCATTGTCGCCACACTCATAAAGCGGAGAAATGCTATTGTCTTTAGCGTCAAAGAGCCATTTCATAGCCTCGCGAGTTCCGTGGATGCCTGCAACATAATGCTCACCAGTACGAACATCTTTACGTTCCTGAACTTTGAATCCGTATTTCGCAGCATTCTTTTCCATGCCCTCCAGCGACTGGTTCTCGCTTACGAACTGGCTGAACTTGTTGTATGCAGTGTTGTAAGTGTTCTTTGAGAACTTAATTTCCTTCTTCACAACAGCAGCAACATATTTAGGCTGCATAGCTTTGCGGTCAGTAACCTGTATGATTACATTACCCTGCTGGATTTCGAGATTCTTCAGAGCATTTACACCAAGAGTATTGATAGTGTTGATATACTCTTTTGTGTCAGCGTCCATAGAAGGAGCCTGCTGATACTGCTGTGATGTAATCCACTGCTTCTCGCCGGTCTGGTTGTATTTCTTTGCAATAGCTTCGAAATCAGCTCCACCTTCAAGAGCCTTGTAGATACTATCAGCTGTAGCGTGAGCTGCCTCTGGAGTAGCTCCAGCGACCTGGATTGCGCGGAACTGTACAGAGTCTGGAAGTTCCTGGCGTGAGATAAGACGGATGATATTCAAGGTATTGTCTTGAGTGTTCTCGAATACGCCGGTAGTTGAACCAACAGCAACAGAGTCGAGACGTGCTGCAATATCCTGTGGGAAAGCAGCCTTTGTCTGCGGAATTCCGAGGTAATTAACCAAAGAAGCAGTCTTGTGCATCAACTGTGTTGGATCAGTAGCAGATGCCAACTCTTTGTCATAAGCAGTAAACTCCTTTTTCAGTTCTGCTTTATCAGAAGCAGAAGCCTTAACCTGGAAGTCAACATATTTGATGTCGCGGGTTTCCTCATACTGTTTGAATCTTGGCTTCAGTTCCTCGTATTTAGCCTTGAGATCTTCGTCAGTAACCTTCACGTCCTTGTCATTGATGTCAGAGTAAGGGAAAGCTGCGAGTTGGATATTGCTCTCCTCGTTCTCGTCCTTGTATGCCATCTTTGCAGAAACAGGGTTAGAGATGAAGCATCCGGCAAACAGAGTCTGATATTTCTGAGCGAGAATCTGCTGGCGCAGTGATTTCTCTACAAACGACCAGAATGAATAAATGCTCTGATACTGTTCAGCCATCTGAGGGTTAGATGTAGATGCCGTCTTATACTCATTCAAGAATTTCTTAAGCATATTAGCATCAAATCTTCCTGTCTGCTGATTAACGAACGGAGTCTGTAGAAGCATAGGGTTAGTGCCCTCAATCAATACGTTCTGAAGTTCCTTGTCCGTAACTCTCAGTCCGAGTTTCTCTGCCTCGTTTTGAATCAGTCGATTCTGCACGTATGTATTCCATACCACATCCTTGAGCTGGTTAAGCTCGTCATCGCTGAGGTTCTCTCGTCCCTGAGTGATTTTTATTACATTTGTGTACTCATCAACAAGCTTTTGGTATTCCTGCATGTTGATTTTCTCGCCAAGCACCTCGCCTATCTGCTGGCGGCTCTCATTTTTCGCGGAGTCGCATGAGCGGAAGGCTTCTTCGGCGATAAAGGCGAACAGCGCAAGTCCAATTACTCCAACGAGTATTGCGCCGTGACTTCTAATTTTGCCTAATGCTGCCATTAATGTTTTATTTAATTATTATTTATTGTTTTCTGTTTTGTTTTATACTTTATTATACTTGCGGCTTTTAAGCCACAAAAGCTTCTTAGCCCACTTTAGCGCACAAAATTACAAAAAAGATAACAAACAACGGCTATTTTTATGATAAAATCCGCTTCTCAGGCATGAAAATGGGATTTTTGCGTTGCTTTTTCTGCTGGTTTCTCCGTATTAGTCCAATATTTTCAGTCTTACGAGTTCGATTTTTGTAACTGTGTTTTTTACTATCTTAAATTCAAATTTGCCGATTTTCACCACTTCATTGAGCTTCGGGAAGTTTTCATATTCATGTAGGATAAGTCCGCCCACGGTCATATAGTCCTCGCTCTCCGGCAGATCTAAACCGAACATGTCGTTTACCTTACTTATTTCGAGTCGTGCCGACAACAGATAAGTTCCGTCAGATGATTTTATCGCCGTATAGTTGGAATTGTCGTGTTCATCCTCGATATCGCCGAATATCTCCTCCACGATATCCTCAAGACTGATAATGCCACTGGTGCCTCCAAATTCGTCAACGACCACGCCGAGACTTTTCTTTTGTTGCATGAGCTGTCGCATAAGAGTATTTGCCGGCATTGTCTCCGGCACGAAAGGCATTGTCCGTATATGCTTGTGCCAGTCTTCCGGGTTTCGGAAAAGCTCTAAAGAGTGAATATAGCCTATTATATGATCGATATCGCCCCGATAAACGAGAACTTTTGATTTGCCGCTCTCTATAAAGACGTTTTTCAGTTCAGCAATGGAGCATGATTCCTCAACAGCACAAATTTCCGTACGTGGAATCATGCAGTCGCGTACTTTCGTCGCAGAGAAATCCAGTGCGTTTTGGAAGATTTTCACCTCATCGTCAATCTCCGTATTCTTGGGAGCATTGTCGATACTGCTTTGCACGAGATAGTCGAGATCTACCTTTGAGAACACGTCTCCCCCCTTGTCGTTGTCAACCTTCATTCCAAACAGTTTCAGCAACAGTCTTGAAAGGAATGTCGAGAATCTTGATATAGGGAATAATATAACATAAAACAAGTATGCCGGAAAGACAAATATCGAGAAGAACCGGTTAGGGTTGCTTTTAAAAAGAGTCTTAGGCAAGAACTCGCCTGTGAACAATACAATAATGGTAGAAAGGATAGTATCGAGCGCAACCGAGAGTGCCGGGTCAAATCCCTTGAATATAGTATTGTCGAAC
>DAIOXG010000117.1:0-7486 GCA_036758085.1 Prevotella sp.
GAGTTGATGTTTTTGAAAAAATATTAAAAATACGGAGTGTTTGCTGCCGATGCCATGAAAACAATGGCATAGAAAACAAAGAACCACCAGTTTGCTGCCTTCCTCATCACCTTCTCTGTATATCCTAAGGCAGTGGCAATGAGCGTAACGGCAAGTGGCACGATCATCACGTAGCACGCCGTAACGTTGTCGAACCACACGCCCTTAAGGAAGGCAGTGGCGACGCTCGCTGTCTTGTCGGTTATCATACCGTGGAGACAAACAAGTTCGATAAGTCTGAACAGTGTAAGAACTAATAAAGAAACGGCATGCACGGAAAGTAGCCATGCCATGGAAAGGAAGAATTTTCTGCTTCGAAACATTTTATTGTATTATTTTTATCTATAGCTTTTTTATAAATTTGGTGGAAATCTTTCTGTTTTCGCATTGCAAAGATACTGTTTCGTTAGTGTCCATACAAAAAGTCGAACTAAAAAGTGTTGTATTTCACAAAAAGTCGAACTAAAAAGTGTGGAGTTTCACAAAAAGTCGAACTAAAAAGTGTTGTTAGGCGGATTCTGATGAAGACTTTTTGCGCTTATTTCCTGTCGCGTCAGCGTTTTAAGTCCAAAATAAGGTGGAAAAGCAGTTATTTCATCGTAATAAATATTGAATAAAGGCAAAAATATGTATCTTTGCATGGCATTATGCCCGATAAGACGGCATTCTTGCGGAAAAGAATCATACTCTTTAAACAAAAGCATGAAGATTGTCATAGCAGAACAATATAGGAAATATACAGATTTCATAAACAGCATACCGTCGATGTTCGACAGCAGTAGGGTGGAGGTGCTCAAGGACAAACGCAACAGCGTAATACGTTTGCAGCACGACGGACTGACGTTTATCGCCAAGCGCTACAAGCGCGTAAACTGGATACAGAGCATCATATACACTCACTTTCGGCGCACAAAAGCAAAGAGGGCTTATCTCTTTGCCGACGAGTTCCGCAAGCGCGGCGTTAATTCGCCGCGTGCCGTGGCATATATGGAAGAGTATGAGCGCAGGAGATTCACCGTAGGATATTTCGTCTACGAGGAGAGCAAGGGACGGGAAGTGTTCCAGGAACTCGTGAAAAAGGAGAACTTCGACCATGAGCTTGCCGATGCCGTAATCGACTACATCGTGTTCATGCACAGTCGCGGAGTGCTCCACGGTGATCTCAACTCGGCAAATTTCCTTTATACCAAAGACGACGACGGCAGGTATCATTTCGATATGATTGATACCAACCGCTCCCATTTCTGCGACGGATGGCCAACGGACAAACAATGTCTGGAGAACCTGAAACGCTTCACCCACCGCCGCGACCTCTACGAATATGTGGTGAGAGGATATGCACAACGCCGGGGATGGAACGAAGAGGAGACTGTAAGGAAGGCAGTGGAACTGCTCGACAGGTTTGAGAACAGGAAAAAGATACGGCTGTAATAAACCAGAGATATGACAACAATACAACAGACTGCCGGCATTTTCGATTTGCCAAGAATATCTATAGTTACCGTAACCTATAATGCCGGACAACTGGCAGAAAAGACACTTGCCAACCTTGCAAGTCAGAATTATCCCGACAAGGAGGTAATCGTAGTCGACGGCAATTCTACAGACAATACTTGCGACATCATACAGCGGCATGCTGCTGACGGAACCGTTACAGCATGGGTAAGCGAGCCAGACCGCGGAATATACGATGCCATGAACAAGGGAGTGGGAATGGCTACCGGCGAATGGGTGATATTCATGAATGCCGGTGATGTGTTTGCTTCTGATAATGTATTACAGCAGGTATTCAGCCATGACCTGTCAGCTACAGATGTTGTTTATGGAGACGTGGTGAAAAACGGAGAAGTAAAGGTTGCCCCCGATAGTTACTATCTCTATCACCGAATGATTTTCTGCCACCAGTGTGTCTTCACCCGCCGCAAATGTCTTGCGGAGCATCCTTTCGACATCACCCACAGGCTGTCTGCCGATTTCAAGTCGTTTATTATTCTATACAAAAACAATGCTCGCTTCAAGCATGTTGCCATCCCAATTGCCGTGTTCGACACGGAAGGCGTATCAAACAGACAACGCTCACGTGGACTACGCGACAATATAAGCGTTGTGGCGGAAACCATACCGTTCCCCGAGAAAATAAAATTCATTGTCCGCCTTGCCGTACCATATATAATGTGTAGGTTAAGGGGAAAGTAAGACTTAAAAACAAGATAATCATGGAAATATTAATTCCTGTCTGCGGAATACTCATTACCTTCGCCATCTGTTGTTGCATATACTATGGCTGCAACACCGGAATGAGCAGAAGCGCCCGCGGACAGCAGACCAGAAGATTCTTTTTCTCGTCCATCCTGGCGTGGCTCCCTCTTGGCATTGCCGGAATAAAGCCGTCGCTTTCGTTTGCTGCGGCGGCTCTGTCGGGAATGTTGTGGGCTGTTACCTATCCGTTGCTTTATCACCTTACCAACCGTCGAAAGTCGCCGGATTACGAGAACTACGGGGAGATAGCTTGTGGAATATACCTTTTCGCATTACTGACGGCAGTTTCCTCTGTGGGAGGCGGCATCGTAGCCGCCATTATGGAATGGGCGTTGGCAATGGTCAGCATATCACAGATTGTTTACTATAGGCTCTATGGCACATGCATAGACGCAAATGGAATGAAAATCGTGCAAGACTCGCATCCCAACGAGATTATAGAGTTTTCACGCTCGTATAAATGGTGGAAGGTATTGTCGTTGGTTCTTGCCGTAGTCATGCTGTTGGCAATCTTCTTGGTTGGAAATCTACTGACACCTTCTCCAATGGTTGACGGTGCATGGCGCATCGCCCTGCTTGCCGTAAGTGCTGTAGTATTTGCATGGTATGTTTTCAAACCACACCGTGGAATGTTTGTAAGGTCGGGCATTGTAAGACTATGGCTTGACATCAAGGAATATTCGGCAAACGACAAGAGGTATATTACGGAGATGAACCGAAGACTGGAAGACCTGAAGGTCCGCCAGCTCGGCAAACCCTTCAGCAAACCGTCGACTATAATGATGGTTATCGGCGAATCGGCATCGCGTGATTACATGAGTGCGTTTACGCCCATGGAGCACGACACGACACCATGGATGCGCAGTATGGCAGAAGACACCACTCATACACTGCTCTTTCCGCATGCCTACAGTTGTGCCATGCACACCGTGCAGTCGCTCGAAAAGGCACTGACGGAATATAACCAGTATAACGACAAGAAATTCTATGATTCATGCTCCGTGATAGATATCGCACACAAATTGGGATATCGTGTGCACTGGTATAGCAACCAGGGACATCTCGGAGCCAACGATACGCCAATCACTCTGGTGGCAAACACTGCCGAAGTGGCAAAATGGACGAAACAGGATTTGGGAAAGGTGCAATACGACGAGACGCTTGTTGATTTCCTTGACGAACTGGATCCGCAGGAGAACAATTTCCTTGTTATCCACCTAAAGGGAAGTCATTTTAACTTCCTGAACAGGTATCCTCGAGAGCGTACCGTATGGGGGGAACCCGGTGTACAAAAGGATGTGCTCAACTTTGAGAATTCGCTGCACTATACAGATGACGTATTGCGACAGTTCTATGAGTATGCAGCCTCTCGTCTTAATCTTCAGGCTATGCTATATTTCAGCGACCATGCCACGATACCCGACAGACACCGTTCGCCAAACTTCTGTGGCTTCGGCGATTTGCGTATACCGCTCTTTATAAACCTCAGCAACGAGTATATCGAATGTCATCCGGAACGTGTGGAGGCTCTGAAAGGCAACACGGGAAAATATTTCACCAACGACCTTGTTTACGAACTGATGTGCGGCATCTTCGATGTAGAGTCAAACCATTTCGACGAATCGGCATCCCTGGCAAGCAAGGATTATAGATTTACCCGCGATGAACTTCTTACCTATGAGGGGAAAGCGCGTATTGCCGACGACAAGAGCGACGACTGACCGTCGGCTTCTTGCCGGCAATAGGGAAACATTATGCAATAGCCATAAATTTCTGTTAAAAATATCTTGCCGCTTGCTGTAAGCGGACAATTATCATTACTTTTGCGGCATGATGAGAAAAATTCTTTCCTTTATAATATTTCTGCTTGTCTTTGTTTCGACAAGAAGCGTGGCGCAGAATGCAGTCTTCGGGAACAACGTGAATCCGGAAGACCGCGAGGTGGACATGGATAATCCTACGTTCGTGCCGATGGTGAAAGTGGGAAAAGTGCTCCACGGCAAGGACAGCATACAGTATGTAGAGCTGAACAACGTGTATGTTTATCCGCCACAGGTGTTCAAGAACGATAAGGCGCGCCAGCGTTATACCCGACTGGTGTATAACGTGAAGAAGGTTCTGCCCATTGCAAAGGAGGTGAACCATATCATTATCGAGACTTATGAATATCTCCAGACTCTGCCCAACAAGAAGGCAAAGGACAAGCACATGAAGCTCGTGGAGGCAAGTATCAAGAAGGAGTATACGCCGAGAATGAAGAAGCTGACATTCTCGCAGGGCAAACTGCTCATAAAACTTGTATATCGCGAATGTAATTCCTCGTCTTACCAGCTCATCAAAGCCTTCCTCGGTCCTATACGTGCCGGCTTCTACCAGGCTTTCGCCTGGACCTTCGGAGCGAGCCTCACGAAGAAGTATGACCCGGAGGGGGAAGACAAGGAGACGGAGCGCGTAGTAAGACTCGTGGAGAGTGGACAGCTGTAATTTGAATTTAGAGTTTAGAATGTAGAATTTAGAGTTGTCGGCTTCGCCGATTAAGAGTTGATGAATTGAGAGTTGTGAATTATAATAATTCCTAATTCCTCTTTCCTAATTCCTAATTAAAGAGCCAGGTTGTTCACCATCACGGCGATAGTTTTCAGTCGGGCATAGTCGAACGACATATACATCAGTCCGCCATATCTGTTTTCCATTCCCCAAGAGTTCTTGCAGATAAAATATTTCCTTCCCTGTTTGTCGTGTGCAATACCGATTATAGCCATGCAGTGGTCGTCGGTAGTGCGGAAAGTTTCAAACTCCCTTTGTCTTAGTTCCTGTCCGGCATTGCGCTTGTTTTCAGGCACGTCAGCAACACCATTTTCAAACGAGAATCCGTCCTCGCTGATGTCCCCCTCCCAGCATACGGGATGTCCGGAGCGTAGCGAGCGTTCCATCATATCCATCATATTGTTCAATCCGATATTCAGAAACTTCTCGTTGTTATAGTTGTCGGGGAGCGGCAACACCGCCCTTTTATTCATCGGAATATGCGTAAAGCTGGTGAAAGCCTGATATTCGTCGGGCATGCACACACTGTGAGCGAACTCCAGTGGAGTATATTCCATACTGTACATATACACATGATATGGCAGCGGGTTGATGCTATTGTCCATCAGTCGGTCGGCATCAGAGCGTGTGCGCTGCAGTCCCCAGCCAGCCATAGCCTCCGTCTTTATCATATTGTGTAGTTTGAGAGCCGTAGCATTCATGTTGCCGTCGGAGTGGTAGGAGTCATACGGCATCAGTCCGTAAGTCTGAATCAGACGGATCAGCTGCGGCATAACGCCGCGTGTAGATATTTTGCGTGTTCCTCTGCTGAGAAAACATTTGTCCACCTGTTCCCTCATGAACATCCTTGCCACAAAGGCAGTAGATAGATTCACGGAGTCTCCCCTTGTGATATGTTCCGTCTCGATGGTAGCGAGCATGGCGTAAGCCCAGCACAGACTGCTGCTCCCCTGGTTCTTTACCGGTGTCATAGGGAGTTTCACCTCGTCGGTGAAAGAGTTGTGTAGTGCAGCTTTTCTGTTGTTGCTGCATCCCGTCAAGACAGCAGCAATCATTACAACTGATAATATTTCATGAATGTATCTCATATTATGAGGATTTTTTTTATAAGACCAATAGGACTGATAAGACTAATAAGACTAATATGCCATTATAAGACTGATTCTCACTCCACCAATTTCCCCTCAGCCATCAGTGCGTTCCACATTGAGAATCTTGCCTCAGGAGCCATCTTTTCAATCTCCTCAAACAGGTGGGCAACGCTGGAGCGGTGGCTGTCGGTTTCATACGGGCATAGCTTCTTCTGCTTCTCGTAACCCTGCAATTCAGCATAGCTGCGAATGTCAGCCTCCTCCTCCATACATAGCGGACGGATTATCGTTATCGGCATCTTTCTCATCTTTAGCCTTGCCGGCATGGTAGAGAAATGGCCTTGGAAAATCTGGTTCATCAGTGCCGTATGAATGATGTCGTCCTGATGGTGGCCAAGTGCAATCTTGTTGCAACCCAATTCCTGAGCCTTCATGAAAATCTGTTTTCGACGGTTCCATGAACACAGGAAACAGGGCGACTTGCGACTGTCGGTAGACATGTCGAAGCCCGTTGTTACGATATGCAGCTTTACGCCATTCCGCTCACAGAAATCCTCAAGGTACTTCGTGTCGCTCTCGTATCTGATATTCTCCATGCGTATGTGTATGGCATGCACGGTAATGGCAGGCTTACTGATGCGCGCCTGTCTGCCGAGCATCTCAACGAGAAACAACGAGTCTTTGCCGCCAGACAGTCCTATAAGAATACTGTCGCCGTCTTCTATCAGACTAAACTCCCGTATCGCTTTCCGAAAACGTCTTTGCAGCCGTGCTGCAAGCTTCTGTTCTTCTGTGGGTTTTGGCATGTTTATTTAGATAAATACATTATTTATAAGAGGTTGGCTTCATTGTCTTTTTTATTTAAGGAAGACAAGATATACCGCTCCGATGAGCATGAGGAATGCGAGATAATGGTTCCAGTGTAGCCCCTGACCGGTAAACATAATGTTTATTATGACCGTAAACACTATCAGACTAATGCATTCCTGTATAACCTTCAGTTGCACGAGAGTGAACGGTCCGCCGTTGCCGTCGAACCCTATTCTGTTAGCCGGCACCTGACAGCAGTATTCGAAGAAAGCAATGGCCCACGAAAAGGCGATGACGCCAATCAGAGGCCAGTTGCTGCTCGTGCCTGTCTGTTGCAGTTTCAGATGTCCGTACCACGCCAGTGTCATGAAGATATTGCTTGCCACGAGAAGCAAAACTGTGTATAATCCGCTCATTTGAGTTCTTTGTTTTATATGTTATTCGCTGTAATAAGTTGCGAAATTACATATAAAACCGCTCATGACCAAAATATTGTATAATTTTATATGAAATTCAAGATTATAACCGTTTGAGAGAGTTACTGTCAAACGCTCCGGGTGTTTAGCCCAAACGCTTCGGGTGTTTAGCCCAAACGCTCTGAGTGTTTAGCCCAAACGCTACTGCCAAAGCTATGCTTCGCTGCTTTTTAGCCGCGGCACATATTTTGGTTCTTCGTCAATTTAGTTGGTAAGGATTTTAGACGAAAACCTATAAAACCCCCTTTTGCAGTTTGCAAGCCT
>DAIOXG010000118.1:0-7453 GCA_036758085.1 Prevotella sp.
AAGCTTCACAGCTTCATTTTTGTTTTACTAAACATGATTATTATGAGAAAGCATAGAAAATTTGTCTATTTAATTACGTTCGGCATAGCAGCGGCTTTTTTCAGTGAGTCCACTTTCACCGAGTCGCCCATTGCCACGCTTGGTCCGTTTTGCACCTTAGGTGCAAGAGCCGTAGCATCCGAGCTGTTGTCAGTCTCGCCGTCGAATGCCATCTGCGAAGCATTGCCGAGAGTAAGGATTATGGCTACCACTGCCGCAGCCTTGAAGAGCGGAGCCAGCTTCTGACGGAAAGGTACAATCTTAGCCTTTACCGGCTCCGTTTCGTCCACGAGATCCATCATGCGCTCATCGAAGTCGTTGCCCAAGGAGTCGATAGCCGGTTCGGTGGCAGCATAGGCGAATAGCGGCTTGTATTTGGCAAGTTCCGCCGGTATGTCGCTTTGGCTGAAGAAAGCCTTCAGTATTGCTTCTTCTTCGAGCGAAGTCTGGCAATTCCAATAGCGTTCCAACAGTTGTTCGATGTATTTATAATCCATATTCTGCATTTTCGTTAAACTTTAGTTTTACAGTCTGCCTTGCCCTGTATATATTCACCTTCACTTGTTCTTCGGTTATCGAGAGAACGGCAGCGATGTCCTTATACGACTTCCCTTCGAAATCTCTGAGTTGCATGCAGACACGCTGTTTTTCTGGTAGCGAGTCGACAATGCGTCTCACCATGTCGAGCATGTCCTTCTGTTCCGTCCGCTCGTCAGGAGCGGCAAGGCTTGAGACCTGAGGCTCAATGTTATCCTGGTCAAGCGACTCGTTGCTGCGTGCAGCCCTCTTCGTCATGTCGAGAGCGATATTGCGGCATATCGTGAGACTGAAGGCCTCTATCGAGTCGATATTGTCAAGCGTGTCCCGCCTGTCCCATACTTTCATCAGCGTGTCCTGTACCACGTCCTCGGCCTCTTCCCTATTCATTGTTATTCGTAGGGCAAGCCGATACAGCACGTTTTTCAACGGCAAGACATCGTTTCGGAAACTGATTTTTTTCATTTGCCTCTATTATGTTAGACGATTCAAGTTTACGGAAGTTACAGGAGAATGAAATTTTCTGTGCTATTTAACATTTATTCAGAGAGAGAAGGGAGGAATAGGACTAATAGGACTGATGAGACCAATAGGACTTATAAGACTGATAGGACCAATAAGACTAATGGGACCAATAGGACTGATAGGACCAATAGGACATATAGGACTTATAAGACCAATAGGCGTTTACTCCACTATAGTGCCGCAAGACACGGTCAAGTCGCTGTCTTTCGATATAGCCACCCGCTTTACTCCGGCAGCTATGGCAGCGAAGGCATTGTCGAGTTTCGGCAGCATCCCTCCGGCAATAATGCCTTCAGACTTGTATCTCTCAAAATTTTCCTTGTTTATATTTCTTATTACGGTCGTTTCGTCGTCGGGATTTGTAAGTACTCCGGCTTTCTCAAACGCATATACGAGCGTTACTTCGAAATACGTGGCAAGAGCCTTTGCCGTTTCAGATGCTATTGTGTCGGCATTGGTGTTCAGCATATTTCCCTTGCCGTCATGTGTCAGCGGTGCCAGGATGGGGGTTATTCCTTGCTCCAGCAAGCCGCTAAGCACCTCGGCATCCACCCGGTCTACATCCCCGACGAAGCCGTAGTCTATGCCATTCTTCAGCGGGCGCTTGTGCGACAGGATTACATTCATGTCTGCACCGGTTAGTCCGATAGCATTCTCGCCCCGGGCTTGCAGATGTGCCACGATGTTCTTGTTGACAAGTCCGCCATACACCATAGTTACGACCCGGAGCATCTCGCCGTCGGTTATGCGCCGCCCGTCTACCATCTTGCTCTCTATGCCGAGAGATGCAGCAATCTTGGTAGCACTTCTTCCGCCGCCGTGCACGAGGATTTTCTTTCCGTCTATCCGGCAGAAGCTGTCGAGGAGGGCATCAAGGCGCACTGCATCTTCTACAACGCCGCCTCCTACTTTTACTATTGTTATTTTTTCCATCTGAGTTTTATCTTTTAGGAGTAATAGGACTGACAAGACTAATAGAACTGATAGGGACTAATAAGACTGATAGAACCGATAAGACTAATAAGACCTATAGGACTGCATAACGAGTCTTACTCTTTTCTTACTCCAGATAAGTATATCCGTAGAGTCCCGACCTGTAGTTGGAGAGGAATTCCTTTCCCTCTTCAAGAGAGATCTTGCCGGTTTTCACACTCTTTGTTACCCAAATCTCGAGCTGTCGCACGAGTTTCTTTGGATTATACTGCACATAGCTCAACACCTCTTCCACAGTCTCTCCGTCGAAAATCTGGTCGATGTTGTATTTCCCGTCTTTCACCGAGATATGTACGGCATTCGTATCGCCAAAAAGATTGTGCATGTCGCCGAGAATCTCCTGGTATGCTCCAACGAGGAAAACGCCGAGATAATACGGCTCATTCTTTCTTACGGCATGTACGGGCAGAATATGCGAGAGATGGCGGTTGGTAACGAAATTGGCAATCTTGCCGTCGCTGTCGCACGTGATGTCCTGTATCGTAGCACTTCGTGTCGGACGCTCATTAAGTCTTTGCAGCGGTGTTATCGGGAATAGCTGGTCGATAGCCCAGCTGTCTGGCAGCGACTGGAACAGGGAGAAATTGCAGAAATACTTGTCGGCAAGCAACTTGTCGAGTCCTTTCAGCTCTTCCGGCAGATGTTTCATCGACTTAGCCATACTGTTCACCTCGCGGCAAACACTCCAGTACATACGTTCTATCTCAGCACGCGTCTGCAAATCGACAAGTCCGTGGCTGAACAGATCGAGAGCCTCTTCGCGAATCTGCTCCGCGTCGTGCCAGTCCTCCATCATTGTCCGCGGATTGAGATTGTCCCATATTTCATACAGGTCCTTGACCAGCTTGTGAGCCCCCGGCTCCGGTTCGTAATCCTCGTTCATCTCCGGCAGCGATGCCGTTTCGAGCACGTCGATAACGAGCACAGAATGGTGTGCCGAGAGGGAGCGTCCGCCTTCGGTAATGATATTTGGATGTTTTATGCCGTTAGCATCCGAAGCTTCGATAAAGGTATAGAGACAGTCGTTTACATACTCCTGGATGGAGTAGTTCACGCTGCTCTCGCTGTTAGACGAGCGGGTGCCGTCGTAGTCAACGCCGAGTCCGCCACCGCAATCCACGAAATCCACGTTATACCCCATTTTATGAAGTTGGATATAGAATTGCGAAGCTTCTCTCAAAGCCGTCTGTATACGTCTGATCTTTGTTATCTGACTACCGATATGGAAGTGAATCAGCCTCAAGCAATCCTTCATTCCCTTTTTCTCGAGAATTTCGAGTGCGGCAAGCAGTTCCGAGCTTGTCAGTCCGAATTTGCTGGCATCTCCACCGCTCTCTTCCCATTTTCCGCTTCCAGAAGAGGCGAGTTTTATGCGCACGCCGAGGTTAGGTCTGACGCCGAGTTTCTTTGCCGCCCGGGCAATAATTTCCAGTTCGTTGAGTTTCTCCACCACGATGAAGATGCGTTTTCCCATCTTCTGTGCCAAGAGGGCGAGCTCAATATAGTTCTGGTCCTTGTATCCGTTGCAGATAATGAGCGAATCGCTCTGACACTGCACGGCGATTACGGCATGTAGCTCCGGTTTCGAACCGGCTTCGAGTCCGAGATTGAATTTTCTGCCGTGGCTGATGATTTCCTCCACGACAGGCTGCATCTGGTTAACCTTGATCGGGTATATGATGAAGCTCTCGCCCTTGTAGCCATATTCCTTAGCCGCCTTTTCGAAGCAGCTTGATGTTTTCTCGATGCGGTTGTCGAGGATATCAGGGAATCGCAACAATACAGGTGGGGTGATGTCGCGCAGGGCGAGTTCGTCCATCACGTCGCGTATGTCAATCTGTGTATTGTCCTTGCATGGCGTAACATACACGTCGCCGCGCTCGTTGATGCCGAAGTAGGATGTGCCCCACCCGCCCATATTATAAAGTTCCTTGGAATCTTCAACGGTCCATTTTTTCATTTGTTTCTGAGATTTTGGGAGTTATAAGACTAATAAGAGTAATAAGACATATAAGAGTAATAAGACATATAAGACTAATAAATAAAACACATAGGACAGATAAGAGCTATGGCAAATGTTGTCTTTAAAGCATTCCGATGATGTTCTTTACAGAAACATGTATCTTCTCGCTGTTGTCGAGCAGACTTACGTCAAAGATATGCTTCGCCTTGGCATAGAAATGCTCGCGCTCCTTTAGCTGTGTCTTCACGAATGCCTCTACTTGCTCCGGTGTCTTGTTGAGCAGCAACGGTCTGACCCCCTTACCCATCTTCAGATGGGCATAGAGCACTTCTGGAGTTGCCTTCAGATATACGGTTTCTCCCATACGGTTCATATAGTCCATATTGTCGAAGAAACAGGGAGTGCCTCCACCGCAGCTGAGCACGATATT
Source organism: Prevotella sp. (assembly GCA_036758085.1). GTDB lineage: Bacteria > Bacteroidota > Bacteroidia > Bacteroidales > Bacteroidaceae > Prevotella. The sequence goes on from DAIOXG010000118.1 coordinate 4,488, forward strand.
CTCGAACTCAGCCACTTCGTGGAGCATATTGCGTTCTATCTTCCGGAAGCCGTCCTCGCCGTGTTCCTCGAAGAGCTGTGCCACGGTGCGGCGCATGCGACTGGTGATATACCAGTCGAGGTCGTAGAACATGAGTCCCAGCTCCTTGGCGAGTTCTCTGCCCACGGTGGTCTTTCCTGCCCCCATGTATCCTATCAGAATTATCCGTTGCATAGGTTTTATTTCTTTGCGGTGTTGTTTATCACGTTCATACATTCCTCGAGTGTAAGCTCGGCTGCACGCTCGTGCAGGGCTTTCGGCAGACGGTAGTTCTTGCCGTCGTAAACGAGATACGGACCGTATTTTCCTTTCATCACTTCGAGCTTCGGATCCTCGTCGAATTGCTTCAGATGGCGCATACTCTCCTCTATTCTCTTGCGCTCTATCAGGGCGATTGCAGTAGAGAGTTTTATCGTGAGCGGATCTTCTTCCTTAGGAATCGACACGTATTTCTTGTCGTGCAGAACGTATGGTCCGAAGCGGCCGGCTCCTATAACTACCGGAGTTCCCTCGAAGTCGCCGAGGGTGCGCGGCAGCTTGAAGAGTTCGAGAGCCTCATCGAGGGTTATCGTCTCCATGCTCTTGTCTTTAGGCAGCTGTGCGAAGCGTGGCTTTTCCTTGTCTTCTGCCGATCCGATCTGCACTACCGGTCCGAAGCGTCCGATTTTCACGTATACCGGTTTTCCGGTCTTCGGCTCCTTGCCGAGTTCGCGTTCTCCAGCCTTATGTTCCTGTCGGCTGTTCATCGTTTTCTCCACTGTAGGTTCAAACTTGCTGTAGAATTCCTTCAGCATATCCGTCCATTGCTCGTTGCCTTCGGCAATGGAGTCAAACTGCCGCTCCACGTTTGCCGTGAAGTTATAGTCGAGCTCTGTAGGGAAATGCTCCAGTAGGAAGTCGTTGACAACCAGTCCGATGTCTGTAGGCAACAGCTTTCCCTTGTCGCTGCCCACGGTCTCTGTCTTGGCAATGCTTGCCACGGTATTTCCCTTGAGCGTATCTATTGTATATTCGCGCTCTTCGCCTTTCTTGTCGCCCTTCTGCACATATCCTCTCTGCTGTATGGTGCTGATTGTCGGGGCGTAGGTTGACGGGCGACCGATGCCGAGTTCCTCCATCTTGTGTACAAGACTTGCTTCGGTGTATCTGAGCGGTCCCTGGCTGAAGCGCTCCGTGGCTGTAATCTCCAGGCGCTGCAGCTTGTCGCCGTCTTTCATCGGCGGCAACTGGTTGGAGTCTGTCTCCTGTGGCATTGCCGTCTCGTCGTCGCCTTGCGATTCGCGGTAAACTTTCAGGAATCCGTCGAAGGTTACCACTTCGCCGTTGACAATGAATTTCTCGTCTGCCATCTGGCTGCCGTCGGCTTGCCTGAGACTTATCTGTACGGTAGTTTTCTCTATCTGTGCGTCTGCCATCTGGCAAGCTGCCGTACGTTTCCATATCAGTTCATAGAGGCGGCGCTCCTGTGCCGTTCCGTCGATGGTCTTGTTCTCCATATATGTCGGGCGGATTGCCTCGTGTGCCTCCTGGGCTCCCTTGGAATGGGTATGATACTGGCGTGTCTTGTGATATTCCTCGCCCCATGTCTTCACGATTTCCTCCTTGCTGGCGTTAAGACACAATGATGAGAGGTTTACGGAGTCGGTACGCATGTATGTTATCTTTCCGTTCTCGTAGAGGTGCTGGGCGAGCATCATGGTCTGCGACACGGTGTATCCGAGTTTGCGGGCTGCTTCCTGCTGCAGGGTTGAGGTTGTGAATGGAGGTGCCGGAGTTCGTTTCAGTGGTTTCTGGTTAACATCCGACACTACGTATTCTGCCGTCTTGCATTTCTCAAGGAAAGCGAGAGCTTCGTCGTGTGTCTTGAAACGGGTGTCGAGTTCTGCCTTCACTTCCGTTTTCTTTCCGTCGGCTCCGAGGAAGGAGAACACGCCATTTACCCTGTAATACGGTTCGCTCTTGAATGTCTGTATCTCGCGCTCGCGTTCCACGATGAGTCTTACGGCAACGCTCTGCACTCTACCGGCTGAGAGTGCCGGCTTCACCTTGCGCCAGAGTATCGGCGAGAGTTTGAAACCTACGAGGCGGTCGAGCACACGGCGTGCCTGCTGGGCGTTCACAAGATTCATGTTGAGGTGGCGCGGATTTTTTATTGCTTCGAGAATTGCCGGTTTGGTAATCTCGTGGAACACTATTCTGTTGGTGTTCTGTTCGTCGAGTCCGAGCACTTCACACAGATGCCATGATATTGCCTCTCCCTCGCGGTCCTCATCGGAAGCGAGCCAGACCTTGTCGGCTTTCTTGGCATTTGCCTTTAGTTCTGAAACGAGTTTCTTCTTCTCGTCCGGAATTTCGTAATCGGGCTGAAGGGTTTTAAGATTTATGCTTATTTCTTTTTTCTTCAGGTCGCGGATGTGTCCGTAGCTGGACATCACTTTATAGTCCTTGCCAAGGAATTTCTCTATGGTCTTTGCCTTTGCAGGGCTCTCTACTATTACCAGATTCTCTTGCATTTTCTCTTTTTGTTTTAGGTTTTGGCATCGTATGGCGATGACTTTCTCTTATTTTGGCGGCAAAAGTAAGAAAAAGTTTCTCATTATACCTTATATAATGTAATAAATTTGCATTTTTTTGTTTTTAGAGAAGTGTTTTTCCTTTATAGCTCACAAGAATTATTCAAAAATGTTTTTTGGTGATTTTACCCTCACACCCTCACACATAGCCTTGAAACGCCCTGTTTATCGGGGTTTCGAGGTGTGAGGGATAGTGTGAGGGGTAGGTCTCGACCCCTCACACCCTATTGATGCCATCCGGTAAGCGTCTCCGTAAGTGCCAAAAATAGTATACTTACCATGCACTTTTAGTATCTCAATCAAATACCGGGAGCGTTTGGGCTAAACACTCGTAGCGTTTGGGCTAAACACCGG
>DAIOXG010000119.1:0-7444 GCA_036758085.1 Prevotella sp.
AAAGACTTCGTTTTCTTCTGAAAAAACGGCGTTTTTTCATCGATGGCTTTCTTCTTGTTATTTTGAAAGTGCCATTTTCATCGAAAATCACCTCGAAAGACATCGGAAATCCCGCTGACTTATCGATTTTGCATTTTTGCTTTGTGGTTAAGGAAAAGATGGTGTGGATACAATATTTCAGAAATTTTACATATAGATGGCATCAGATCCATTCCGAATAGACCAAGTGCCTAATGAAAAAGTTCGGCTTTTCAACTTCTCGTGAAAACTTTTTTTGCTAACTTTGCGATTGTAACAAATAGTCAGACCTATAAACGAGAATAATATGAAGCAGTTCTCAGAAGCGACTCGGGTACAGATGCCGGCAATGGTTCATCTCACTCGAATAGGATACACTTATTTCGGTAAGTTAAGTGAAGATAAGAATGGCACAGTTTATGACGGTGATACGAATATTCTACTGCCAATTTTTGAGCAACAGTTCAAAAGACTGAATCCTGAGCATGAGGGTGAATATCTTCAAGTACTGAAAGATATACGTAAGGAACTGAATGATGATGACCTCGGACGTGGCTTTTACAATCGACTTAAAGCCGTATCTCCTGTAAAATTGATTGATTTCGACAATATCGGAAACAATACATTCCATTTTACAGCCGAGTTTACCTGCAAGAACGGACAAGATGAGTTTCGACCTGACATTACCTTGTTTGTAAACGGTTTGCCACTTTGCTTTGTAGAAGTAAAGAAGCCCAATAACCATGGAGGAATGTTGGCAGAGAGTACACGGATGAACAAAGAACGCTTTCCCAACAAAAAGTTTCGTCGTTTTATCAATATCACGCAGTTGATGATATTCAGCAACAATATGGAATATGATGCGTTGGGCGGTATTGTCCCCATACAGGGGGCTTTTTACTGTACCGGAGCACGTTCATACGCTCAATTCAACTGTTTCCGTGAAGAAAATTCGAGTAATCAAAAAATAGCACCGTATAATCGGGATTACCGATATGAGGATGTTGACAAGGTTGTGGAAGAACAGATATTATCGGATTATAATTGTCAAGTGATTCATACAAGCCCGGAATATCAGACCAATCTTGATGTCAATACACCTACCAACAGGGTACTGACTTCCATGTGTTCGCCTGAACGCTTGCTATATATCATCAGATACGGTATAGCATACGTCAGAATGGAAAGGGAAGTTGATGGGAAAATAGAATCTACCGACCAAAAGCACATTATGCGATACCAACAACTGTTTGCTTCCTTGGCTATTCGCAAGAAATTGTCGGAAGGTGTAAAATCCGGAGTTGTTTGGCATACACAAGGCAGTGGAAAAACAGCCCTGTCTTATTATCTGACCTATATCCTCAATGACTTCTATTCCAAACAGAATAAGGTGGCGAAATTCTATTTCATAGTTGACCGTCTTGATTTGTTGGAACAAGCTACGCAAGAGTTTGAGGCACGCGGACTGGTGGTTTCAACTGCCAATACCAGAGCCGAACTGATGGAGCAGTTCCGCAGTAACCAAGCCCGGCAAGGTGCAAGCGGTCAGGCGGAAATTACGGTGGTAAACATACAACGCTTTGCGGAAGACAAGGAAAAAGTGCGTATAAGCGATTATGCAACCAATCTTCAACGAATATTTATTCTTGATGAGGCGCATCGTGGTTATAAACCCGGCGGATGTTTTCTTGCCAACCTGTTTGATGCGGACACCGATGCGGTTAAAATCGCACTTACGGGTACTCCGCTGTTGAAAGAAGAACGTGCCAGTTGTAAGGTTTTCGGAAACTATCTGCATACTTATTATTATGACAAGTCCATAGCGGACGGTTATACGTTGAAAATAATCCGAGAAGATATTGAAACATCTTACAAGGAACGACTTTCGGATGTATATGACAAATTGGATACCTTGGTACAGAAGAAAGATATTCGCAAATCGGAAATCATAGAGCATCCGAGTTATGTGAATGAGCTGGCTCGCTATATCATGGCTGACTTGAAAGAGTTCCGCAAGATACAAGGGAATGAAACTTTGGGTGGTATGGTTATTTGTGAGACCGGCGAGCAGGCACGACGACTTTATGATGTGTTCCAAGAGGAATGGCAAAAATATCAACCGAAGCCTATCAAGGTAAAACTCCCTGATGGTTCTTGTGTTTTAGGTGAGCCTGAGGTGGATTACAAATCAATGTATCGTCCACTGAAAGCCGGAATTATTCTTCACGATACAGACGATAAGGAAACGAGAAAGCAGATAGTCAAGGATTTTAAGAAAAATATGACGGTGGATGTTCTTATCGTCTTCAATATGCTTCTGACCGGCTTTGATGCACCTCGTTTGAAACGTCTGTATTTCGGTCGTAAATTGAAAGACCATAATTTGCTTCAAGCCATTACCCGAGTGAATCGTCCTTATCCGGGGATGCGTTATGGTTTTGTCATTGATTTTGCCGATATCAAACGTAATTTTCAGGAAACAAATGAAGCGTATTTGCAAGAGTTAAATCGTTTTAATGATGTTGACGAGACAGGAGAAGCGGCTGTTACCGATACGTTTACCCAAGTCATAGAGGGAAAAGAAGAGATTTTGAAACAAATGAAACAGGTGCGTCAGACTCTTTTTGATTATTCTTATGACAATGCAGAGGAGTTTTCCTCTGAAATTTCAACGGAAGAAGATAAAGCTATGCTGCTTGACTTGAAACAGGCGTTAGAAACTGCCAAAAACATGGCAAATATCGTGCGTACTTTCGGTGACGAAGACATGAAAGAACAGTTTGCCAAACTTGAAATAACCAAGCTGCCGCAACTGCTGTCAGAAGTACAAAGGCGTATCGGCATCATCAACCAAAAGGAGGCGTTCAGTGCTAATGATGAAACGAAAACGCTTATCAATGAGGCAATGATGGACATCGAGTTTACTTTCTCCAAGATAGGACAAGAAGAAATGCACCTGATATCGGGAGGAGTAGAACTTAAAGAAAAATGGCAACGCACCATTACTTCATTTACCCAGAACTTCGACCAAGACGATCCGGAATTCATATCGTTACGTGATGCTTTTATGGAACGATTCAAGGAACATGGTTTTGTGATTGACACCATAGCCAAGTTTAACGAGGAAACGCAGGCTTTGGATGAAATCATCGCTCGTTTGCAAGACCTGCAAAAACGCAACAATGTATTGCTGAAAAAATACAAAGGCGATGAAAAGTTTGTCAGAGTACACAAACGCATACGTGAGGTGAACAGACAAAGGAAAGACAAAGGACAAAAGCCGATGTTTTCTTTTCTTGACGACGAGATTGCAGCCATTCTCAATATCATAAAAAAGGATGTGGATGCCAAAGTCTATGACCGTAATGATATTCTTAAAAAAGATGCCTATTTTGGTCGCACAGTAATGACACTAATCAATGGGTGCTTGTATCAGTTTCCTCAGATAAAGCCGGAAATGGACGATTACAAGTTTATTCAAACACGTATTTCACAACAGTATCTCAACCAATATAATGCCATTTACGGCGTTGCATAAAGATTATGTCCGACATTAAAGAAAAAACACTGAAGCTCATAGATGGGCTTAAAGCTACTTGCCAGTCATACGGCATGGGTAACGATGGTAACGAATATAAGATTATCACTCAGGTATTTCTATATAAATTCCTAAATGATAAATTCGGCTATGAATTGAAGAATGCGAAAAGCGAAATTGCTCAAAAACTGACAGGAGATGACAAATGGGAAACGGCATACGAAAATCTTTCAGATGATGAACGTATGCATATCAAGAGTGCCATTTCTCCTGATGTACCGTTGCTGGAACCTTATCACCTGATAGCTAACCTTTGGAACCGGCAAGGTAAAGGAGATTTTGATACCATCTTCGATTCCACTATGACGGATATAGCGGAACGAAATGCGGATATATTTTCCACACAAACCACAGCCAATACCAAAATACCTTTATTTGAGGCTTTGACACCTTTTGTGACCGATGCTGCACAGCGGGCACCTTTTGCTCGTGCTTTGGTGGATAAATTGGTGAACTTCTCTTTTGAAGAAGCGTTTGCGCAAAACTACGATTTCTTTTCCGGCATCTTTGAGTATCTGATTAAGGACTATAACACTGCAGGAGGGGGAAAATATGCGGAGTATTATACGCCTCATGCCATAGCGACGATTATGGCTCGTTTGTTAGTTGGGGATAATGCCGATTTGCATAGCATGGAGTGTTATGACCCATCGGCAGGTACGGGAACGCTTCTTATGGCACTCAGTCATCAAATAGGCGAAGAACGTTGTACCATTTTCTCGCAAGATATTTCCCAGCGAAGCAACAAGATGCTTAAACTTAATTTGCTGCTAAACGGACTCGTATCTTCACTTGACAATGCCATTCAAGGCGATACGCTTGTCAGTCCTTACCACAAGAGCGATGACGGACAACAGTTGCGCCAGTTCGATTTTGTGGTAAGCAATCCGCCTTTCAAGATGGATTTTTCCGACACTCGTGAGAAGATTGCCGCCATGCCTGCACGCTTTTGGGCGGGAGTACCCAAGGTACCGGCAAAAAAGAAAGAATCAATGGCAATTTATACCTGTTTCATTCAGCACGTTATAAATTCATTGAAAAAGACAGGCAAGGGCGCGATTGTCATTCCGACAGGCTTTATAACGGCAAAGAGCGGCATTGAAAACAAGATTCTTCGTAAAATAGTAGATGACAAAGTCGTGTATGGTTGTGTTTCCATGCCGAGCAATGTATTTGCCAATACAGGAACGAACGTCAGTGTATTATTCTTCGATAAGTCCGCAACTGCCGAAAAAGTGATTTTGATTGATGCCGGCAAATTGGGCGAAGAATATAAAGATGCCAACGGATTGAAAAAGGTACGTTTGAATGATGATGAAATAGAAAAGATTGTCGGTGCATTCCAAAGGAAGGAAGCCATAGAGGATTTTTCTGTCGCCGTTACATACGATGAGATAAAAGAAAAAGGGTATTCTCTTTCTGCCGGACAATATTTCGACATTAAGATTGATTATGTAGATATCACTGAAGAAGAGTTTAATGCCAGTATGGCGAACTACATGCAAACTCTTACCGAACAATTTGCGGAAAGCCATCGTTTGGAAGAAGAAATTATGAAACAGTTGGATGCATTGCAGTTCAACACAAATGTAGGTAACAATGAGTAACGAAATACAATTTCTGCTTTATAATATGCCAGATGCCGAGGGCAAGGTGCAGGTGATTATTAAGGACGAAACGCTTTGGTGTACTCAAAAGGCTATGGCAGAGCTCTTCGGTATTGATAAATCCGGAATTAGTCGACACATAACCAATATCTTCAAAGAAGAAGAACTGCAGCAAGACACGACGGTTGCAAAAATTGCAACTGTCGTAAATCGAGGCATAAGAGGTGAGGTTGAAGAGATGGTAGATTTCTATAATCTTGATATGATTATCGCAGTCGGTTATCGTGTTTCTTCTTCCAAAGCTACCAAGTTCCGTCAATGGGCAACAAAGATACTCAATGAATATATCAAGAAAGGATTTGTACTTGACGATGAACTATTGAAACAAGGAACGACAGTGTTTGGCAAGGATTACTTCCGTGAATTGCTTGAAAGGGTACGCTCTATCCGAGCCAGTGAACGGCGTATTTGGCAACAAATTACCGACATATACGCAGAATGTAGTATCGATTATGATAAGAACTCACCTACCACGCATGATTTCTATGCAATGATACAAAACCGTTTTCATTATGCCATTACGGGACAAACGGCAGCGGAGATTGTTTTTGCCAATGCAGATCATACTAAAGAGAATATGGGACTTACCATTTGGAAGCATGCACCCGATGGTCGTATTCTGAAATCCGATGTCGGTATCGCCAAAAACTATTTACAGGAAAAGGAAATTCGCCAATTAGAACGTGCCGTAACGGGCTTCTTTGATTATATCGAAGATCTTATAGAGCGTGAAAACACGTTCAACATGTCGCAGTTCTCGGCAAGTGTCAATGAGTTCTTGACATTCCGCAAATACCAGATATTGCCTGATAAAGGCAAAATATCGGCAGCGCAAGCCAAGAAGAAAGCGGAAGAAGAATATGACATTTTCAATAAGACACAACGCATTGACTCTGACTTCGATAAGGAAATAAGAGGGTTGTTGGATAGTAAATAATACAATAGTGCAAGTCCGACTTGCTCTATTTCAAGATTGAAATAAAATAGAATGGAACTAAATAGATACAAGTTAGGCGAATGCCTTGAATTACAAAGGGGGTACGACCTTACTTCTTCACAAATGCAAGGTGGTGAAGTAGCTGTTGTTGGTTCTAATGGAATCATTGGCTACCATAATTCAGAACGTGGTAATTCTCCATGCATAACTGTTGGAAGAAGTGGAAGTGTTGGAAAAGTCCATTTTTATGAACAACCAACATGGGCACATAATACGGCATTATTTGTAAAAGACTTCAAGGGGAACAATCCGAAGTATTTGTACTATCTCCTTAAAAACTTGCACTTAGACAACACATTTGAGAAAGGAAGTAGTGTAATACCGTCACTGAATAGAAATTTGGTACATTCTTTGGTCGTTCCATTCCACAAGGATATAAACGACCAAAGAAAAGTTGTGGCTGTTCTTTCTGCGATAGACCGCAAAATAGAACTCAATTGTCAGATAAATGATAATTTAGAGGCAATGGCAAAGCAACTCTATGACTATTGGTTTGTGCAGTTTGACTTTCCGGATGAGGAGGGCAAGCCGTACAAATCAAGCGGTGGTGCTATGGTATGGAATGAGAAGTTAAAACGTGAAATACCGCAAGGTTGGGTCGTTGAAAAAATGGGTAAATGTACGACTATTTTACTCGGAGGAACACCTGATACAAACGATAATTCCTTATGGGGGAATGGGTATAATTGGCTCAACTCAGGAGAAGTTGCGGAGTTTCCAATACTAAAATCAGAAAAGAATATAACACCAAAAGGGTTGGAAAAATCAGCAACAGTATTAGCTCCAAAGGGAAGCGTTACTTTATCTATCACTCGACATCTTAGACCAAGTATATTATGTATTGATGCTTGTATAAATCAGTCTGTCGTGGCTATTTTGGAGAATGACAAAATTACAAAAGAATACATATATCCGTTGTTAAGCCGTGACATTCCACGCTTAATGTCTTTAAGAACAGGTGCTCAACAACCACATATAAATAAAGAAACGGTAGAAGCAATTCATGTCGTTTTGCCTCCTGCAGATATTATGGGTGCGTATATAAATATAGTAGAAAGCATTTATGATGCAATATTCAATAATGCAAGAGAAGTCGAAGAACTCACTAAGCAGCGTGACGAACTCTTGCCTCTTTTAATGAATGGTCAAGCCACGGTAAATTAT